>NZ_BDJK01000055.1:185550-364191 GCF_001950255.1 Carboxydothermus pertinax | reverse complement strand
AAGGTCCTGGGAGAGTAGGTCGCCGCCGGAGTTAAATCTAAAGGGGATAGGTAATTTGCCTATCCCCTTTTTGCTTTATACCAATTTTGGGGCGATTCTTATATTGACGCTTCAATGTAAATTACAAAAATGCCCTAAATTAGATGTACAAACGTAAAAATAGGAACTGTTCTAAATTAAGCGTTTGTGAAACTTTTTAAAAGGTAAATAATTGCTGTAACTTTTGAAAAAAATGATATAATAACAAAAGGAAAGGAGCGCTGGTATTATGGATACAATGTACTGGAGAGATAATTCATTGTATTTATTAGATCAAACACGGCTACCCTTTGAAGTTACTTATGTTAAACTTGAAACCTATGAACAGGTTGCCGAGGCAATTAAGACAATGAAAGTTAGAGGTGCCCCTGCTATTGGTGCTGCTGCTGCTTACGGTATGGTCTTAGGAGCACTAAAGTATTCCGGCGGGGCACGGGAGTTTGAACAATATTTACGAAAAGTATATGAAACGTTAAAAAGTACTCGGCCGACGGCGGTAAATCTTTTTTGGGCATTAGAGCGGATGTGGATGAGATTTCAAAAGGTAAAAAATGGTACAACCGAGGATGTTTTTACTGGGCTTTTAGCAGAAGCTTACGCTATTTTTAATGAGGATGTTGAGCTAAACAAAAGAATTGGCAAATATGGCTTAGATGTTGTACCGGATAATGCTACTATTTTAACCCACTGTAATGCTGGGACTTTGGCTACTGCTGGGTATGGTACAGCGCTTGGAGTAGTCCGAGCAGCCTACGATGCTGGTAAACTTAAAAGGGTTTTTGCCGATGAAACCCGTCCTTTGTTGCAAGGTGCCCGTTTAACAGCTTTTGAACTATTAGAAGAGGGAATTGATGTTACTTTAATATGTGATAACATGGCCGGTTATGTGATGAGCCTTGGGCTGGTTGATTTAGTTGTTGTTGGAGCCGACCGGGTTACAGCAAACGGTGATGTTGCCAATAAAATTGGTACATATTCTTTAGCGATTTTAGCAAAAGAACATGGGATACCTTTTTATGTTGCTGCTCCTTATTCTACAATTGATTTGAATTTAACTTCAGGGCATGATATTCCCATTGAAGAAAGAAATCCTGATGAAGTTAGGAAAATTGGCGACCGGTTAATTGCCCCGCCTCAGGTTAAAGTTTTTAACCCTGCTTTTGACGTAACTCCGGCAAAATACATTACTGGAATTATTACTGACCGGGGAATTGTTCGCCCCCCGTATCGGGAAAATATTAAAAAACTTTTCGGGGGGGAGTAGCATGAGCAGGGAAGTATTATTGGCTACTGCTAAAGCAGTAATCTTAGAAGGTTTGGTGGTATCGCCTTGGGGAAATTTAAGCATGCGGATAAGTAAAGATTCATTTCTCATCACCCCCAGTGGTGTTGATTATAATACAATGCAACCGGAAGATTTAGTAGAAATAAGTTTAGCCGGTGAAATTAGGGCTGGAAAACTAAAACCTTCCTCGGAATACCATCTACACCTGGAAATTTATCGGGCAAGAGATGATATAAAGGCGATTGTACATACGCATAGTCCTTATGCTTCAGCTTTTGCCGTGACCAGAAAACCCTTACCCGCTTTAGTAGAAGATTTGGCTCAAATTGTTGGAGGAGATGTTGAAGTTTCAAGATATGCTCCTCCCGGAAGTGAAATTTTAGCAAAAAATGCGGTTTTGGCTTTGGGCAAGAAATTTGCTGTACTCTTAGCTAACCACGGAGTTGTAGGAGTAGGAAGGGACATGGAGGAAGCCTTAAGAGCTGTTCGGGTAGTTGAAAAAGGGGCCAAAATTGCTTTATTTGCAAAAATTTTAGGTGGTGCCGTATTATTAGAACCCGAAGAAATTCAAACGATGCATGACTTTTATTTAAACAAATATGGACAAAGGTAGGGATTTAAAATGAGAGCCTATGACATTATCTTAAAAAAACGTAATGGAGAAAAACTTTCTAAAGAAGAAATTTATTTTTTTGTCCATGGATATACCCGGGGTGACATTCCTGACTACCAAATGGCTGCATTTTTAATGGCGGTTTATTTTCGGGGGATGGATGAGGAAGAAGTGGCAAACTTAACATTGGCAATGGTTGATTCAGGGGATAAGGTCGATTTATCAGCTATTTCAGGGATTAAGGTGGACAAACACAGTACTGGCGGGGTTGGAGACAAAACAACTTTGGTTTTAGCACCCCTTGTTGCTTCGGTAGGAGTACCGGTAGCAAAGATGTCCGGCCGGGGACTAGGTCATACTGGGGGAACATTGGATAAATTGGAATCGATTTCCGGATTTAATATTGCTCTTTCCCCAGAGCAATTTATAAAGCAAGTAAATGATATTGGCATTGCTGTTATAGGGCAAACGGCAAAACTTTCCCCTGCTGACGGAAAAATGTATGCATTGCGGGATGTAACTGCTACAGTGGATAGTCTACCTTTAATTGCTTCTAGTATAATGTCCAAAAAAATTGCGGGGGGCGCTGAGGCAATTGTTTTAGATGTAAAAACCGGTAGTGGAGCTTTTATGAAAGATTTAGAAGGAAGCATTAAACTTGCCGAGACTATGGTTAAAATAGGCGAAAGAGTTGGTAGAAATACGGTTGCTGTTATTTCCGAAATGGGTGAGCCTTTAGGTTATGCTATAGGCAATAGCTTGGAAGTTAAAGAAGCTATAGCTACCTTAAAGGGTGAAGGACCCGAGGATTTAACGGAGTTATGCCTTACTTTAGGGGGATATATGGTTTATCTTGCGGGGAAAGCCGATGATTATGAGACAGGTAAGAATCTTTTAAAAGATGCTCTAGAGAGCGGGAAAGCTTATGCAAAGTTAAAAGAATTTGTAAAAAGTCAAGGAGGAGATGTGCACCAAATCGACAATCCTTCGCTTTTACCAAAAGCAGCAAGAGTTTATGAGTTATTGGCAGACGAAACTGGTTTTGTTACGAAAGTAGATGCCTTAAAAATAGGCTTGGGTGCCATGTATTTAGGGGCTGGTAGAGCAACTAAGGAAGAAAAGATTGATCATAGTGTAGGAGTAATTTTAAAGAAAAAAGTTGGGGATGTTGTTAAGAAAGGTGAAGTTTTAGCAAAACTTCACTATAATGATAAAAAGAAATTGGAAGATGCACAAAAAATTGTGTTTGCAGCTTTTAAAATAGATAGTAGGCCACCTCAAAAGGCTCCATTTATTAAAGCGGTGGTGACAGCTAAAGGAGTAGAGAGATATGTCTAATCTAAAAGAGCTGTTACTAAAAAATGCTATTGAGGCTAGAGAAAAAGCTTATACTCCTTATTCTGGTTTTAAGGTAGGTGCTGCCGTTTTAGGTGAATCCGGGAAGATTTATCAAGGAGCAAATATTGAAAATGCTTCCTATGGTTTAACTATTTGTGCCGAAAGGGTGGCAATTACTAAAGCCATAAGCGAAGGGGAAAAGAGGTTAAAAGCGATTTTGGTAATCGGTGATACAGCAAAACCTATTTCACCTTGTGGAGCTTGCCGGCAGTTTATGGCCGAATTTAAGATTAAAACAATTTACTTAGCAAATCTGGCAGGGGACATAAAAGAATTTACCTTAGAGCAAATTTTACCTTATTATTTCACCTTGGAGAAGGAGGAAAATTAATGGTAAATCCTACTGAAATTGCGCAAATGATTGACCATACTCTCTTAAAAGCAACGGCAACTTATGCCGATATTGAAAAATTATGTCAAGAAGCTAAGCAGTTTAACTTTAAGAGTGTCTGCATTAATCCAGCTTTTGTACCGTTTGCGTCCCAAATATTAAAAGACTCTGAAATTAAAGTTTGCACTGTGATTGGCTTTCCCCTTGGAGCTACCAGCACAGCGGTAAAATCTTTTGAGGCGTCGTGGGCGGTGGAAAAGGGAGCCAAGGAAGTAGATATGGTAATTAATATTGGTGCTTTAAAAGCGCAGAAGTATGAAGAAGTATTAAAGGATATTAAAGAAGTAGTTAAAGCATCTAAAGAAAAAAATTCTAACGTAATTGTTAAGGTCATTATAGAAACCTGTTACTTAACTGATGCAGAAAAAGTTAAAGCCTGTGAATTAGCGGTTGAGGCGGGAGCTGACTTTGTAAAAACATCGACTGGTTTTGGTCCTGGTGGGGCGACTATTGAAGATGTTCGCTTAATGAAACAAACCGTTGGGGATAAAGCCTTGGTCAAGGCAGCGGGTGGAATTAGGTCGTTTGCTGATGCCCTGAAAATGATAGAAGCTGGAGCTTCAAGGTTAGGGACTAGTTCTGGGGTTGCAATCATGCAAGGGTTAACCAGTAAAGAAAATTATTAAAAGGGGTAATTTGCCCCTTTTTTTCTTTTTTAAAAAAGATAGAAAATTTTTAAGATAAAAACTTATTAAGTGAAAGTTGACACAAGTGCAAAACTTTTTTACAATTATGACAAAAGAAAGTTTTGGAAAAATATTTAACCTAAAGGGTGATTTCCATGATAGCTACTTTAATAGCTGTTCTTACCATTATTATTGTGGTGGTAAACGGTATAATTGGTATTGCAGGGCTATTTTTTGCCTTAAAAAGTACCAAGAATCACAAGACTATGGCTTTTAAAAAGAAACTTCTTTCAGTTACTGATAATTAGTTTATAAAGGTTATTAAGACCGGTGAGCGCAAAAGAGCGCTCTTTTTTTTTTAGTAAAAAAACGTTATTATAAATTTTAAATAAGCTAAAAGGTGAGAAAGAAGGGTTAGTGGTGAATATTAATGATATTCTTTTAACTGTTCAGCAAGCTTATACTGAAACTTATATGAGTAAAAATTTAACAAAATTAAAAATTAACGAGCTATTTCAAAAATTACAATGGGGTGAACGACTAAGCCTTACCGATGTAGGATTGGTTTTTTTAAATGACCACGATGAATTGGACCAAGCCTTATTTGGATATGCTCGAAAAGTTAAAGAAAAAATTTATGGTCGCAGGATTGTATTATTTGCTCCCCTATATTTAAGTAATTATTGTATTAATAATTGCAGTTATTGTAGCTTCCGTAAACAAAATGATAAAATAACCCGTATTCGCCTTGAGCTTAAGCAGGCAGTTAAGGAAGCTCAGGTCATCCGGGATATGGGGCATACCCGCATCCTCTTGGTGATGGGAGAAGAACCGGAAGATAAGACCCTTCTTTATTTAGAAAAAATAATTCCGGCAATTTATGAGCAAGTGGATATAAGAAGAATCAATGTGAATATTGCTCCCTTAACTACGGACGGTTTTAGGCGATTGAAAAATTTAAAAATTGGAACTTATCAATTATTTCAGGAAAGCTATAATTCGGAAATTTATCAGGAAGTACATCTTTCTGGTCCCAAGAAAGATTTTATTTGGAGGCTTTCTGCCATTGACCGTGCCCTTGAAGCCGGGATTGATGATGTAGGAATTGGGGCTTTATTTGGTCTTGGGGATCCCCTTTTTGAACTTCTTGGGGTGATAGCCCATGCTGATTATCTAAAGAAAAAGTATGGAATTGGACCTCATACAGTTTCGGTTCCCCGCTTAAAACCAGCGGTGAATGCAATATTTGCTAATGAATTTAAAATTAGTGACTATAAGTTTAAAAAGATTGTGGCGCTTTTAAGAATTATGCTTCCGTACACTGGCATAATCTTGTCTACCCGTGAACCTCAAGATTTACGGGATGAACTGGTAGAACTTGGAGTTTCACAGATGAGTGCTGCCTCTAGAACTGGGCCGGGAGAATACGGACGGGATAACAAAGAAGAAGTTACTCATCAGTTTTTACTCTCTGACCATCGTTCTTTAGAAGAAATTGTAAACGTTCTACTAGAAAAAGGTTTTCTTCCGAGCTTTTGTACAGCTTGCTATCGAAGTCAGAGGACAGGGAAAAAGTTTATGGGATTGGCAGATCGGGGCAAGATTAAAGATTTTTGTACTCCAAACGCCCTTTTTTCCTTTGGGGAATATCTCTTTGAAATAAAAGATAAGCACCCGGAATTATTTATTAAAGGTAATAATTTTCTAACGGAGATGGTTAAAACTTTACCTAATTCTGAAAAGATCAAAGAAGCACTTATTGATATTTTAAACGGTAAAAAAGATGTATTTATCTAGGTGATGGCGATGGAAAATTCCTTGAGAATATACCGAAAAACAATTGGAATTTTTGGTCGTTGTAATGCTGGCAAGTCTACCTTATTAAACAATATTACTGGCGAAGAGAGAGCTATAACCTCTCCCCTTCCTGGGACAACTACCGATCCAAACCGCAGGGCCTTTGAGCTCTTACCCTTTGGTCCAGTAGAGTTTATTGATACTCCCGGTTTAGATGATGATTCTATTCTAGGGGAGATCCGTAAGGCAAAGGCTCAAGAAGTTTTAAAAATTTGTAGCATAGTTATTTTGGTGGGTAATACTAAAGTTAGCCCTGGAGAATATGAACTTAATTTTATAGAACAAAATCTAAAGAAAAAGACTGTAATTGGCGTAATAAATAAAGTATCGGATAAAACGGAAAACCTAGAGTTGTGGCAACAGCTCTTTGAAAAATTTAAGATTTCGTATTTAGTTCATGATTGTAAGAAGGATGACGGTTCGATTGTTCGAGAATTCTTGGTTCAAAATCTTCGGGATAGTTTAACAAAAACGGTGGTAGCTGATATAGTTCCATTAGGAAAATCGGTGGTATTGGTGATTCCAATTGATGCTGGAGCTCCTAAAGGCAGGATTATTCAACCGCAAATGCTTGTCTTAAGAGAGCTTTTGGATAATTATATAGTGACCCATGTAGTACAACCAGAAAATTTACGAGAACTACTCTTAAACCTTAAAGAAGAGCCTGGTCTGGTAATAACTGATTCCCAGGTTTTTGCCAAGGTGCGGGATATCCTCCCAGAAAATATTTCCTTGACTTCTTTTTCTATTTTAATGGCCCGATATCGCGGGGAACTCTCAATTTTTTTGGAAGGTATACAAAAAATTAAAAGGTTAAGAGAAGGAGCAAAGATTGGTATTTTTGAAGCCTGTGTCCACCACGTACAAAAGGATGATATTGGATCTGAAAAAATACCAGCAATCCTTAAAAAACTTACCGGGCGGAATTTTAGTTATACCCTTCATAAAGGACGGGAATTTAAAATTAACGAAAAACTGGACTTAGCGGTACATTGTGGCGGGTGTATGTTAACAAATGAAGAGATACATCAGAGAATTGCCTATTTTAAAGAACAAGGCATTAAAGTAATTAATTACGGCATGTTATTTGCATATGATGCTGGGATATTGGAGAGAGCACTTAAGCCTCTAGGAGGTGAAGCGTTTGCAGATCGTTTCAACGGATAAGGAAAAATGCAAAGCGTGTTACGCCTGTGTTCGTAACTGCCCGGTGAAGGCAATAAAGATAGAAGATCAAAAAGCTGAAGTGCTGGAAGAAAGGTGTATTGCTTGTGGGAGTTGTGTTCGGGTCTGTAGTCAGGAAGCTAAAAAAATTTATTCCTTTAAAGATGAAGTTTTAGCAAGAATTAAAAAAGGGGATAAGGTGATAGGACTTTTAGCGCCTTCTTATCCGGTATCTTTTTATCCCTTAAAACCTGAAGAGGTTCATGGAAAGTTACTGGCGTTTGGTTTTTCTAAAATTGAAGAAGTAACAGCTGGGGTGGAAATTATCTTACCAGAATACGGTAATTACCTTCGGGAAGCGAAAGATTATGTTATAAGTTCGGCGTGTCCTGCTATTGTGTCATTAATTGAAAAACATTATCCAGAATTAGTTAATCATTTGGCTCCAATAAAGTCACCGATGGGAGCTTTAGCAAAGTATTTAAAAACGCAGGAGCCAAAATCTTTTTTGGTATTCATAGGGCCTTGTATAGCGAAAAAAAATGAAGCTTTAAACTTTAATGAAAGCCATATTGATGCAGTATTAACTTTTAAAGAAATTAAAGAGATGTTAAAAGAGGTAGCTCCGCGAAGGGTTTCGGAATATCCGAGAAATTTTACTCAATCTTTTCCTTTACCTGGTGGATTAATAAAATCGCTAAAACATAGAGGTTATGAAATTGAAAGTCAAAGGGGAATTTCTATTGAAGGACAAGAGCAAGTTATTGAGACTTTAGAAAGTTTAAAAGAAAAGAAAGTTTCTGGAGTTTTGTTTTACGATTTATTGTTCTGTCGAGGATGTATTGACGGACCGGAAATTGACAGTGTATTGACGTATATAGAAAGGCGCCAGTATCTATTAGAATTAAGTAAAGAAAATAAAAAGATTTTGGTAAAAAAGCCTGTTGGCAACTTTCGGGTTAAATATACGGTAAAGGCCAGGGAACTTCCGTTACCTACCGAAGAAGAAATTAGAGAAATATTGGCTTATACGGATAAATTTCAACCGGAAGATGAACTAAATTGCGGGGCTTGTGGATATAATTCCTGTCGGGAAAAGGCTATTGCGGTTTATCAGGGGCTTGCGGAAATTGATATGTGCTTACCCTTTTTATTAAAAAAGACCAGAGGGGAAGCGGAATTTTACCGTAATAAATATGAAATGGAAAATCGTAAAAAATACTATTTGGACGGGATTACTGGCCAAACGGAAAAAATAATTGAAGTAAAAAAGTTAATTGAAAAAGCTGCTCTTTCCGATGGCAATGTTTTAATTCAAGGGGAAAGTGGCGTGGGGAAGGAGATTGCGGCAAGAACTATTCATTATTTAAGCGAAAGGGCAGAAAAGCCTTTTGTTGCTATTAACTGTGCGGCAATTCCGGAAAATTTATTGGAATCTGAACTATTTGGCTATGAAGAAGGGGCATTTACCGGAGCAAAAAAGGGGGGCAAAGCAGGAAAGATTGAACAAGCTGATGGCGGAACGCTATTTCTTGATGAAATTGGTGATATGCCACTAAACATGCAGGTAAAGCTATTACGTTTTATCCAAAACCGGGAGTTTGAGCGGGTGGGAAGTAACGCACCGCGTAAAGTTGATATAAGGATTATTGCCGCAACAAATCAACCCTTAGCTAAGTTAGTTAAGGAAGGACGGTTCAGGATGGATCTTTATTATCGGTTAAACGTTTTTAATATTAGTATTCCACCCCTGAGAGAGCGCAGAGACGATATACCTCTGTTGATAAACCGTTTTATGATCGAATTTTGTGAACGGCGAAAAATGGTACCTAAGATTGTTACTCGTGAAGCTATGAGCATTTTAATGAATTACTCTTGGCCTGGAAATATTCGGGAGTTACAAAATGTAATTGAAAGAGCGTATTACCTGGCGGAAGGTAATTTAATTAAGCCAGAACATTTGCCTGCCCAAATAACATCGAAAGCACTATCCGGAGAGAAAGTGACAAAGATAACAACTTTTAAAGAAGCAGTAGCGGAAGTGGAAAAGAAATTAATAATTGAAGGATTAAAAGCAACTAATTACAATAAATTGGCATGTGCTAGGCTATTAGGAATACCCAGAGCAACCTTATATCAAAAAATAAAAGAGTACGGAATAAAAATCTAATATTACGAATTTGTACTAAAAGGAACATACTATATAAATTAATCTTATATAATTAATCCAAGAAAATTACTAATTTCACAATCATGTACGATTGTTTTATTTTTTGCTAAAAATGTCTAATTATTAGACATGTCTAAAAAATGGACAAATTAATAAAAAATTATGAAACTCGCGCATTTTTGTGTCAATCTGTCTAAAAAATAGACACATAAAAAATCCCAGACTTAAAAATCTGGGATTTTTCTTTGGCATGGAAATTGCAAGTAGTACTTTTTACGATAAAACAAAAAAGAGGGGGTTTTGGGTTTGAACAAGTTTTCCAGGAGGGAATTTTTAAAGTTTGCTTCTTTTACTGCTGCAAGTCTTGGATTGTCCCAAAGGGTTCCAGAAGTGGCTCAAGCCCTGGAAAAGGCGGCTAAGGGCCAGCCGCCAGTTATCTGGATTCAAGGCGCTTCCTGTACCGGCTGTTCAGTTTCCCTGTTAAACTCCGTCCATCCGGATATTAAAGAAATTCTTCTGGAAATTATAAGTTTAAAATTCCATCCCAATATTAGTGCAGCAACAGGACATGTTGCCGTTGAAGCGTTTTTAGGAGAAGCTGAAAAAAATAAAGGAAAATTCTTTTTGGTAGTGGAAGGGGCAGTGCCTACAAAAGATAACGGCGTTTACTGTTCAATTGGTGAAAAAGACGGTCGGGAACTTTATTTTAGTGATGTTGTAAAGGAACTTGGAGAGAAAGCGTCGGCAGTTATTGCTATTGGTACTTGTGCCGCTTATGGTGGAATTCCAGCGGCGGAGCCCAATCCCACCGGATGTGTACCAGTAACAAAAATCATTGATCCCCAAAAAGTTTTGAATATTCCTGGCTGTCCGCCCCACCCTGATTGGTTTGTGGGGAGTTTGGCGCATGTACTTTTATACAATGAATTACCGGAAACTGATAAATTTGGACGGCCCAAAATGTTTTACGGAGGAATAATCCACGACAATTGTCCGCGGCGCCAGTATTTTGATAACAGCATATTTGCCAAAGATTTTAGCGAACCGGGATGTTTGCTGCTACTTGGTTGTAAAGGGCCTGTTACCCATTCGGATTGTCCTACCAGGCTTTGGAACGGCGGGGTGAACTGGTGTATTAAAGCTGGACACCCTTGCATTGGTTGTACAGAACCAGGATTTCCGGACAAAACAGGGCCAATATACGAAAAGATGCCCGAGATTAAATTACCAGGTATTTCGGCTTCCGCTGATACCTTTGGCGAAGTGGTGGGAGCGGCTACCGCAATTGGACTTGGTGCTCATTTAATCGGAAATATTGCTACTGGCCGCTTAGGTGGGCATAAGAAAAAAGATAAGGAAGGTGAAAACTAATGGCCCAGAGAATCGTAGTTGACCCGCTTACCAGGATTGAAGGACACTTAAAAGTTGAGGTAATGGTGGACGGTGGCAAAGTAGTAGATGCCAAAAGCTCAGGGGTCCTTTACCGGGGTATTGAAACTATTTTGGTAGGAAGAGATCCGCGGGATGCTCAGCAAATTACTCAGCGGATTTGCGGGGTCTGTCCCACTGCCCATGCCACTGCTGCCACCTTTAATTTAGACAACGCTTTTGGGATTCAACCGCCAAAAAATGGTCGAATTTTAAGAAATTTAATTTTTGGAGCAAATTATTTGCAATCCCATATTTTGCACTTTTACCATTTAACTGCTTTAGACTATGTTAAAGGGCCTGATGCTTCACCCTTTATTCCCCGTTATGAAGGGGATTACCGGCTGCCGGCTGCGGTTAACCAAAAAGCGGTGGAGCACTATATTCAAGCTCTGGATATGCGGAAAAAAGCCCATGAAATGTTAGCAATCTTTGGGGGGAAAATGCCCCATGTGGTCGGGATAGTGCCCGGAGGGTCTTCGGAAAATGTTGATGCCCAAAAAATTATTAATTTTCGCTCTCGTTTGCAAGAACTTATTTCTTTTATTGATAATGTTTATATACCTGATGTATTAGCTATTGCTGAGTATTACAAAGATTATTTTGATATTGGACGGGGTTGCCAAAATCTTATGAGTTACGGAAGCTTCCCCCAAAAGGAAGATGGTAGTGAAAGATTCTTAAAACCTGGAATTTACCTGCAGGGGCAAGATCAAGAATTAAATCCGGAAAAAATTACAGAGCATTTAAAATACTCTTGGTTTGAAGATAGCGGTACCCAAAAGCATCCTAAAGATGGTGTAACTAATCCTCAACCGGGCAAAGAAGGAGCTTATTCTTGGATGAAGGCACCACGGTACGAAGGTCATCCTATGGAAGTAGGACCCTTGGCTAGAATGTGGATAGCAGGTGAAAAGAAGATTCGCGGATTGGGTGAAAAGGCTTTCTCCGTTTTAGGGCGTCATTTGGCCCGTGCCCTGGAAGCCTCACAAGTGGCTCATGCAATGGAGGAATGGCTTAATGAGCTAGAACCGGGTAAACCCACCCATACGCCTTTTGAGATTCCTAAGGAAAGTGAAGGGATGGGTTTAACCGATGCACCCCGGGGAGCTTTAGGACACTGGATTAAAATTAAAAACCACAAAATTGCCAATTACCAAGCAGTAGTTCCAACTACCTGGAATGCTTCTCCCCGTGATGATAACGGGGTGTTAGGACCTATTGAACAGGCTTTAATAGGAACTCCGGTCAAAGACCCAGAAAATCCAATTGAAGTTGCTCGAGTAGTGCGGGCTTTTGACCCTTGTCTTGCTTGTGCTGTTCATTTATTTACCCCGGGTCAGGATTTGGGTAAATTTAAAATTTATTAGGAGGTGGAGCCATGACCCGGAAGGTATTACGTCATCCCCTGTTTATTAGATTGACCCACTGGATTAATATGATAGCAATAACTTCATTGATTATCTCAGGCTTTTATATTCACAATCCTTTAAAGTACAACTTCTTTTCAACTATGGATGCAGCGAGAAAGCTTCACTTTTTTATGATGTACGTTGTCATGGCAGGATTATTAGCTCGAGTCTATTATGCAATTGCTACCAAAGATTATCAAAATATCTGGTTTAGATTTAGAGACTTAAAAAATTTTCCGGCCCTTTTAAGATATTATCTTTTCTTAACTGATGAACACCCTAACTGGGGAAAGTACAACCCGGGACAAAAGCTAGTTTATTCGGGGTGGGGTATTTTACTGATTATTCAAATCTTGACTGGACTTGCCTTATATAAACCTGGTAGCTTTCCAACTTTAGCTTATATCTTTGGGGGTTTAAACATTGCCCGTCTTATTCACTATTTAGTAAACTGGATTTTTGTCATAACAGTTGCTATCCATTTGTATCTCGATTTAACCGAAGGTTTGGGAATTATCAGATCGATGTTTACCGGCTATGTTTCTGTGGATGAGGAAGAGACAACGGTGGTAACTAAGGAACAATTAAGGCAAACCCTGTAGGTGATTTCTTTGGCAAAAATACTAGTTTTGGGCATAGGTAACAGCATATTTAAAGACGAAGGGATTGGCGTTCACATTGTTAAAGAATTAGCAGCTGAATACACTTTAGATGATGTCGAGTTCGTTGATGGTGGAACTGCTTCTTTGGACCTTCTTGACTTTATAGAAGGCAAGGATAAAGTTATTATTATCGATGCGGTCCGGGGAGGAGGCGTTCCAGGAACTATTTACCGTTTCAAGCCTACTGACATCGAAATAAATTTACCCCTTTCCCTTTCCCTGCACCAGGTAGGCTTGATGGAAGTTTTGGGAATGCTAAAGTTTCAGGATCCCTCCTCCTTAAATAGAATTATCCTTTTTGGCATTGAACCAAAAGAAATGGGCTGGGGATTAGATTTAAGTTCCGAATTACAGGCAGTTAAAGAAAAAGTAAAGAAGGAAATTTTAAAAGAGATAAATTCCGGGGATTAACCCGGTTTTCTCTTTTTGAAGGGAAGGTCGAATTTTTATGCATGAAACGGCTTTGATGGAAAGTGTTTTGGCTATTCTTGAGGAAAGTGCCAGAAAGAACGGTATTAATAAAATTACTAAAGTTAAGCTAAAAGTTGGTGAGCTGACCAATGCTCTACCAGAGGCCTTGGAACTTGCCTTTGAAGCCGCTAAAGGCGATTTATTAACTAAAAATGCTGTCTTGGAAATAGAGCAGGTTAAGGCTTATTTTAGGTGTCAATCCTGTGAGAAAATATTTTCGCTTGAAAGCCCAGGTTTTTATTGTACCTTTTGTCACAGTAGATATGTTAAAATAATTTCTGGAGACGAGCTCTTAATTGATTACTATGAGGGGGAATAAAAAGTGCAAGTCCAACTTACCACCAATATTTTAAAGGCAAATGATGCAATTGCCGCTTTAAACCGAAAAATATTTTCGGAAAAAAACATTTTTGTTATGAACATCATTAGTTCTCCCGGTGCCGGTAAGACTACTATTTTGGAAAAACTTTTACTGAAGCTTCCTCCCGATATAAAACCGGCGGTGATTGAGGGAGACTTGGCTACTACAAAAGATGCGGAAAGAATTGAGAATACCGGTGTTTTTGCTTTACAAATTAATACCTTGGGCGGATGTCACCTCGATGCAAATATGATAAACCAGGTCCTGGAAAAATTGCCGCTTGAAGAAATAAATCTTTTAATTATTGAAAATGTTGGAAACCTTGTGTGCCCTGCGGGGTTTGATTTGGGTGAAGATATGAAAATGGTGGTATTAAGTGTTACCGAAGGAAATGATAAACCTCTGAAATATCCGGTGATTTTTAGAGAAGCAGCGGTTTCTGTACTAAATAAAATAGACCTCTTAAATTATGTTGATTTTGACTTAAATCAGTATGAAGAAGATCTTATAGCATTAAACCCAGACCAGCGGCGTTTTTACATTAGTGCCCGTACGGAAGAAGGTTTAGAACCGTTAATTGAGTTTATTGTGGAAAAGGTTAGAGCCAAAAAAGGCGGAGAGTAAGAAATGAAAGTTTCTAAAAAAATAACTGTATCTGGGTTAGTCCAGGGGGTTGGTTTTCGCCCTTTTATCTGGCGGATTGCCCGGGAAAATCAAATCACAGGGTGGGTAAAAAACAGCTTAGCGGGGGTGGAAATTTTAGCAGAAGGGAAAGAACACCAAATAGCGCAATTTATCAAAACAATAAAAAAAGACAAGCCACCTCTGGCAATAATTGAAAAAATATCAGTAACGCAGGCGAAGAAAATTTATAATTTTGAAACCTTTGAAATCATTGAAAGTTATCGGGATAAGGAAGGAGTTTTGATCGTTCCTGCTGATTTACCGGTTTGCGAGGATTGTTTAAAAGAACTTTACGATAAAGAAGACCGGCGTTTCCGATATCCCTTTATAAACTGTACTAATTGCGGTCCCAGATTTACCATCATAGAAAAATTACCTTATGACCGGATTAATACTTCCATGCAAGAGTTCCCTCTTTGTCCTGAGTGTTATGAGGAATATAAAAATCCTGAAAATAGGCGTTTTCATGCTGAACCTGTGGCCTGTTCCGCCTGTGGGCCACAACTTTTTCTATATGATACGGAAAAAAACTTAATTGCACAAGATGATAAGGCGATTTACAGGGTTTATAAGCTATTAAAAGAGGGAAAAATACTTGCCCTAAAAAGCCTTGGGGGCTACCATTTGGCGGTTGATCCTCTTAATCCTCAAGCTGTCTTACATTTGAGGCAGCGAAAACGCAGGGAAGCAAAACCTTTTGCCCTAATGGTTAGGGATTTAGTTTCTGCCAAAAAATATGTTTTGTTAACTAAAGCTGAGGAAAAACTTTTGACGTCAAAAATAAGACCGATAGTTTTATGTCGAAGGAAAAAAAGTTCAAAAATAGCGCGGGAAGTAAGTCCAGATAACAACTATTTGGGCATTATGCTTCCGTACACGCCGCTTCATTATCTAATAATGGAACATTTTGACGCACTGATTATGACCAGTGCTAATCTTACGGAGGAACCAATCGTTTATCAAGATGAAGAAGCGTTTATTAAATTAAAAGGCATTGCCGATTTTATATTGACCAATAATCGACCAATATTAAGACCGGTTGATGATTCTGTGGCAATGATTCACAAAAATAAGCCGGTTATTATAAGACGGGCCCGGGGCCTTGCTCCCCTTCCCGTTAAAGTTTCGGGTATACGGGAGGGGATTTTGGCCTTAGGTGGGCAGCTTAAAAACAGTTTTGCCCTTACCAAAAAAGATTACGTTTATTTAAGTCAATATTTTGGTGACCTTGATAATTTACTCTCCAGGCGTTCGTATCTGAAGGGAATTGAAGATTTTTGCAATTTTTTTGAGTTTACCCCAAAAATTGTGGCTTTTGATTTGCATCCTGGTTATTTTACTTCTACTTTAGCAGAAGAAAAATATCCTAAGCTTCAAAAAATCCCTATCCAACACCATAAAGCTCATTTAGCGGCAGTTGTAGCAGAAAAGAGGATAAGTCCTCCCTTTATGGGGGTAATTTTTGATGGCACCGGTTATGGTGAAGACGGTATGATCTGGGGAGGAGAATTTTTTGTTGCTCTTACTGATGAAAAATATGAGCGTATTGCTCATTTAAAGTATTTTCCTCTATTAGATGGCGATGATGCAGTTAAAAAACCCTGGAAATCTGCCCTAAGTTTAATTGCGACAACTGGGGTAGACTTATCGGAGAATATTTCAAAATGGGAGGTAGCTGCAGACGAATTAGAGCTTGCTATAAATAGGCTTTCCCGGCAAACTTTGTATACTTCAAGTATTGGCCGACTCTTTGATGGAGTTAGTGCTTTACTTGGTTTAAAGACTATTATTAGTTATGAAGGACAGGCTGCAGTACTACTGGAAACCAGAGCCCAAAAAGAAGAGACAGGGCGGTATGATTTTAATATTATAGATAAATTTCCTTATGAAATAGACTATAAGCCATTAATTCTAGAAATTCTTGAGGATAAAAGAAAAGGAACAGCAATTGAGGTAATTTCAGGTAAATTTCATAATACAGTTGTTGAAATGATTGTTGCTGTGGCCGAGATAGTTAAAAAAAGTTATGGAATTGAAAAAATCCTTTTTGCCGGTGGAGTTTTTCAAAACCGAATATTGTTGCAAAAAGCTTTTAAGCGTTTGCAATCTTTAAACTTTAAACCAGTGGTTTCAGAATATGTTCCAGTAAATGATCAGGGTATAGCATTGGGTCAGGTATATATTGCCAATAAGCTTATTAGGGAGTGATGGTAAATGTGTCTTGCTGTAGTAGGTAAGGTAGAAAAAATAGAAGGAGAGCTTGCTATTGTTGACTTAGGTGGGGTTTTACAGCCGGTTAGCTTGGTAATGGTACCTCAAGTCCAGGTTGGAGATTTTGTTTTAATTCACACCGGGTATGCGGTAGAAATTATTTCCGAGGAAGCTTATAATGAAACAATGGAATTATTGAAGGAGTTAAGATGGGAATGATAAATGCCAATCTTTTAAAGATGTTTAACAATCTTATGAACCTTGCTAAAGAAAAGGGACAAACGATAAATCTAATGGAGGTTTGCGGTACCCATACCATGGCTTTGTTTGAACATGGAATTCGAAGCCTGCTTCCTGAAAATATTAACCTCGTTTCGGGACCAGGTTGTCCGGTATGTGTTACTGGAGAGGAAGTAATTGTTGAAGCCATGGATTTAATTGAAAATAACACCGTAACAATGTTTACCTTTGGCGATATGATGAAAGTACCAGGAGAAGGTCGAACCTTAAATGAACTAAAAGCCCAAGGATTTCCGATAAAAGTAGCTTATTCACCTAGGGTAGCATTGGAATTTGCTGAAAAAAACCCCAAGATTGAGGTGGTTTTTTTTGGGGCTGGTTTTGAAACTACGGCTCCGGCTTTAGGAGCTGTAATCTTAGAGGCTTTTAATAAAAAACTTAACAATTTTTCGGTGATTTTATCCGTTAAGACAGTACCTCCCGCAATCCACTTTTTATTTTCCCAAGAAATTAGGATAAACGGCTTTATTTTACCAGGACATGTTTCAGCGGTAATAGGAGCAAAATCTTTTAGGTTTATTACCGAAAAATATCAAGTACCAGCAGTGGTTACAGGATTTACCGCGGAAGAGTTACTGTTGGGAATTTCTCTAGTAGTAAATTCAATTTTAAAAAGGGAACCAGGTTATTACAACGCCTATCCAACGGTGGTCCGAGAACACGGTAACATTGTTGCCCAAAAAATTATTAGTGAGGTATTTGAGATTGGTGATGCTTATTGGCGAGGTATAGGTAATATTCCTTCTTCCGGTTTATTTTTAAAGGAAAAGTTCGCAAAATTTGATGCTAAGAAGAAGTTTGGTTTAAAAGATCGGCAGCCAATTATACCGCGGGGATGTAAATGTGGAGAAATTATGCTTGGTAAAGTTTTACCTCCCGCTTGTCCTCTTTTTGGTAAAGCCTGTACTCCCGAAAAACCGGTAGGGGCTTGCATGGTGTCTAGCGAAGGTAGTTGTGCAGCTTATTTTAAATATGGTAGGAGGTAAGGGGATGGATTTGATTACCTTAGCCCATGGGGCAGGCGGCAAATTAACGGCAAAGCTTATTGATAACCTTTTTAAAAAATATTTAGGGAATGAATATCTTTTCCAAGGTGATGATGGGGCTGTTTTATCATTACCTACTTCTAAAATTGTCTTTTCAACTGATAGCTTTGTAGTAAGTCCCCGCATTTTTCCTGGAGGGGATATCGGCAAATTAGCAGTTTATGGAACCGTAAATGATCTTGCGGTGATGGGAGCAAAACCGTTATTTTTATCGCTGGGGTTAATATTAGAAGAAGGGTTAATGATCCCGGAACTTGAAAGAATCATTCAATCAATAGCCGAAGCTGCTAAAATTACTGGGGTAAAAATAGTTACCGGTGATACCAAAGTAGTTGAAAAAGGAAAGGGCGATCAAATTTATATTAATACTTCTGGCATTGGGGTTATCAATGCTCCCTTTATTCCTACGGGGCGAGCAGCTAAACCGGGGGATAAAATTTTAGTAAATGGTTTTTTAGGAGACCATGGGGCAGCAATATTAGCTTGCCGGGAAAATATTACCGGGGATTTTATAAGTGACTGTGCCCCTTTGAATGATTTAATTGAGCTTATATTAGAGAATTTCCCAGTTCATACTATGCGTGATCCCAGCCGTGGAGGACTTGCGGCTACTTTAAATGAAATTGCCAAACAAAGCCGAGTGGGAATTGAATTATGGGAGGAGTCTATACCTATTCGACCCCAAGTTAAAACTTTATGTGGGTATTTGGGCTTAGATGCTTTTGCTTTAGCCAACGAAGGCAAGGTAGTGGTGATTTTACCTTCGGAAGTTGCAACTGAAGTTTTAGAAACAATGAAGACCCATCCATTAGGACAAAATGCTGCAATTATAGGCGAGGTAAAAAATGAGCCCCAAGGTATAGTTTATTTAAAAAATGCTTTTGGTGGTGAAAGAATTATAGATATGCCTTTAGGGGAAAATTTACCAAGAATTTGTTGAAAAAGTTTAAAAAAATTTTTTATCAGCAGGAAAAGTAAAAAGATTGTCGAATTATGAAGCTTAGAAAAGCAGTTGCTAGTTTAATTGTATTGTAATACAGTATACATTAATAGGAGGTGAAAAAGGAAAGAAAGAAGTATAATTTGGTTATTATAATATTATATATTATAAATTTTAAGGAGGATATGGTATGCGAAAATTTAAGTCTTTATTAGCAGCTTTTATTTTAGTAATATTTGCTGCATCAACTTTGCTTGCCGGTTGCGCTAAGAAAACTGAAGAACCAGCCAAGAAGGAGGAAACTAAGAAAGTTAGAGTTGGTCTTGTATTTGACGTGGGTGGCCGTGGGGATAAGTCCTTTAACGATGCTGCTTATGCTGGACTGGAGCGGGCTCAAAAAGAATTTGGGGATAAAATTGAAGTAAAATACTTAGAGCCGTCTGCCGGTGGTGAAAACCGGGAACAGCTTTTAAGATTACTGGCTCAAGATAAGTATGATCTTGTTTTTGGTGTGGGTTTTATGTTTACCGATGCTATTGCCAAAGTGGCTAAAGACTTCCCCCAAACCAAGTTTGCCTTAATTGACGGGTATGTTCCTGACTTAAAAGAAGACAGCAACATTTCTTGTTTGCTCTTTAAAGAACATGAAGGCTCTTTCTTGGTAGGTGCTGCGGCAGCTTTAAAGAGTAAAACTGGTAAAATTGGCTTTGTTGGTGGTATGCAAATTCCTTTAATTGAAAAGTTTGAAGCGGGATACATTGCGGGTGCCAAATATATAAATCCTAAGATTGTAGTATTGTCTGATTATATTGGAACTACTGGTGATGCTTTTAAAGACCCAGTTAAGGGTAAGGAATTAGCCTTAAAACAAATTAAAAATGGTGCCGATGTAATTTATCATGCTTCGGGTGCTTCCGGCGTAGGGGTTATTGAAGCAGCGGCTAGTCAGAAAAAATTGGCGATAGGGGTTGACTCCGACCAATCTTTAACTGCTCCTGAAGCGCAAAGACCTTACATCTTAACCAGTATGTTAAAACGGGTTGATACCGCGGTATTTGATACCATCAAGAGCATGGTAGAAAACAACTTTAAGGGTGGGTACCAAGAATTTGGTCTTAAAGAAGATGGGGTAGGATATGCTGTAAATGAATATAATAAAGACCTTATTGCAGATATTAAACCCAAACTCGAAGAAATTAAGACCAAGATCATAAATGGAGAAATTAAGGTACCAACCAGCAAAAAAGAGTTAAAATAACTTTAAAATTAACTTAATAAATGCTTTACAAAAAAGTTTGATGCCATTATACTAAGCGAGGGGGGGATGACAATAGTCATCTCCTCTTATAGTTTTATTGCCTTAATAGGAAAAACGAGGAAAGGGGAAATACGGTGGAAAAAGTTCTGGAATTAAAGGGTATTACCAAACGCTTCCCCGGGCTGGTTGCTAATGACAATATTTCTTTTGATGCTATTAAAGGAGAAGTTCATGCTTTAGTGGGAGAGAACGGCGCCGGAAAAAGTACCTTAATGAAGATTATAACTGGCCTTTACCAGCCGGATGAAGGTGAAATGTATTTAAAGGGACAAATTTTAAAACTTAGTGGGCCACGGGATGCGATAAAAAAAGGCATTGGGATGGTCCACCAGCATTTTATGCTAATTAGCCGGTTTAACGTGGTTCAAAACATTATCCTTGGTCATGAAAACAGTTCCGGTGGTATTATTGATTTTGTTAAAGCGCGGAAAAGAGTTGAAGAGCTGTGTGAATTATATGACTTTAAGTTGGACCTTGATGCTCCAGTGGGTGATTTATCGGTAGGGCATCAACAGCGGGTGGAAATTTTGAAAGTTCTTTACCGCGGAGCAGAAATATTAATTTTAGACGAACCAACAGCAGTTTTAACTCCCCAAGAAGTAAAAGAACTTTTTGTAAACCTTATAAAATTAAAACAAGAAGGTAAAACGATTTTATTTATAAGTCATAAGCTTGACGAAGTGTTAGAAATTTCTGATAGAATTACAGTATTGCGTCGAGGAAAAGTAATTGGTACGGTAAAGGCTTTTGAGACTAATAAAAAACAACTGGCAGAAATGATGGTTGGCCGTCCAGTATTATTTAGATTGGAAAAGCCGGAAGTTAGAGCTGGTGATACCATCTTAGAGGTAAAAAATTTAGAAGTTAAAGGTAGCTTAGATCGGCATCAGTTAAACAAGCTTAGCCTTGCTGTGCGGGCTGGTGAAATTTATGGAATAGCTGGGGTAGAAGGAAATGGCCAGCGGGAGCTGGTAGAAGCTATAATGGGACTTTTGCCTTATGACGGCGGGGAGATATTGATAAAGGGGAAAAGCAATAAAGGACTTGATACCAAAGCCATTAGAGAGATTGGTGTTGGTTATATTCCTGAAGACAGGCATCATCGGGGCTTAGTTTTACCAATGACCGTATGGGAAAATATGGTACTTGGATTAGAGCGAAATAAAGCTTATAGTACCTGGTGGAAATTATTCCGGGATAAAATTAAAGCTCTCACCAACCAAAAGGTTGAAGAATATGATATTCGCTTGGGTTCTATTGAGCTGGCTATTCGTAATCTCTCGGGGGGAAACCAACAAAAAGTAATTTTAGCCCGGGAATTAAGTTATGAACCTGACCTTATTATTGCAGCTCAGCCGGTGCGAGGCTTAGACATCGGGGCAATTGAGTTTGTGCACAAAAAGTTAATTGAAGCAAGAAACCATGGCAAAGCAGTATTATTAATCTCTGCGGACTTGGAAGAGGTGCTTTCTCTATCTGATCGGGTAGGAATTATGTACAATGGAGAAATTGTTAAAGAGTTTGTGCCGGGCGAATTAGAACTCGAGAAAATTGGTCAATACATGCTAGGGGCACATAAGGAAGCGGGGGTAGGTCAATGAATAAACGGGCAAAAATTATTTTACTACAGCTTTTGACTCCAGTTCTAGCGATACTGTTTGCTATTGCTTTAAGTTCGATCTTAATTGTAGCAATTGGGAAAAGCCCGCTGGAAGTATATCAAACGATGGTTGAATTTAGTCTTGGACGATCTGATAGTATTGGAGCTATTTTATTTAACGCAACACCCCTAATTTTTTCAGGTTTGGCAGTAGCCCTTAGTTTTAAAGTAGGACTTTTCAATATTGGTGTGGAAGGACAGTATTTCATTGGAGCCTTTTTTGCTGCTTTTGTGGGTTTTACGTTTACCGGACTTCCAGCTTTTATCCATTTACCTCTTGCAATTTTTGCGGCAATGCTTGGAGGAGTTTTATGGGCTCTGGTACCAATTTATTTAAAGATCCGGCGTGGTGTTCATGAAGTCATCAGTACTATAATGCTAAACTATATTGCCTATTCTTTAATTCACTATTTTATTGCGGACCTCTTTATGGACCGGAATCAAAAAGTGCCAGAAGGATTGGGTAGTCCTTTAATTCGAACTCCGCACTTTGCCGAATCAGCGTTAATGCCAAAACTCCATGGATTTTTAAGCTTTTTTGGTATCGATTTACCTAATTACGTTTATCTTAACTGGTTCTTTGTAATTGGTTTACTTTTAGCTGTTGGGATTTATTATTTACTTTGGCATACCCCCTTTGGCTATGAAATCCGAGCAGTAGGAAGTAATCCTAAGGCTTCTGAGGCTGCCGGAATAAATCCCAACAAAGTATATTTTAAAGGGTTTTTACTAAGTGGTGCAGTTGCAGGCTTAATTGGTCTTTCCCACCTCTTAAGCTTTTACGGATATATGGATTTGGACTTTCCGAAAAACTTTGGGTTTAATGGTATTGCCGTTGCTTTGATGGGTAACAACAACCCCTTTGGTATTATTTTAGCGGCCTTATTGTTTGGCTTTTTAAACCGCGGAGCAGAAGGTGTCCAAACTTTTATGGGGGTTCCTATGGAAACAATAGTTATCATGCAAGGAATAATTATATTAAGTGTTGTGGTTGCAGCTAATATTTTAGGAAGATACATTAAGAGATTAGAGAAGAAGGAGGCTTAATAATGGGCGATATTATGGAAATGTTAGCCTCGGCTCTTCGCATGACCATTCCTGTATTAATTACTGCCTTGGGAGCAATTTACTCGGAGCGAAGTGGTGTAACCAATATTGGTCTTGAAGGAATGATGATGACCGGTGCCTTTTGGGGAGCTTACGGTGCTTTACATTACGGCCCGGTAGGTGGTTTTTTACTGGCGATAGCAATGGGCATGCTGGTGGCTTTAATCCATGCGGTGGTTACAGTAACTTACCGGGTTGACCAAATTGTTTCGGGGGTGGCTATAAATATTCTTGCTTACGGTTTAGCAAGATTTTTCAGTATTGCTTTGTTTGGGATGGCAACTACCAGCCCCAGCGTTAATGGTTTGCCGAAAATCGATATACCCTTACTAAAAAACATTAATGCCTTAAAGCCAATTGCTACCGATATTTCTCCAATTATTATTCTTGGAATTCTCCTTGTTTTTATAACTTACTGGGTTTTGGAAAGGACAGTTTTTGGTTTACGCTTAAAAGCCGTTGGGGAAAATCCACTGGCTGCCGATACCCTGGGGGTAAAAGTTATCCCTTATCGCTATTTAGGAGTGATTATCAGTGGAGCTTTTGCTGGCCTTGCTGGGGCGTATCTTTCTATAGAACATACCCATATGTATGTAGAAGGGATGACCCAGGGCAAAGGTTTTATCGCTCTTGCTGCTATGATTTTTGGCAACTGGATGCCCTTTGGATCTTTTTGGGCCTCTTTCCTGTTTGGCTTTGCAGAAGCGATAAGTATGCGGGTTGTCCAAAGTAAAGTTATTCCCTACCAGTTCATAAAGATGATACCTTATCTTTTAACTTTATTAGTACTGGCAGGCGTAGTTAGAAAAGCACAACCCCCAGCTTCGGTAGGAATTCCATATTCCCGGGAAGGAGATTAAGGGTGTAGTTTCAAGCTACACCCTTTTTTTGCAGGAAAAGGCGTTCGCGAAAAAGAATTATTAAAGTAACACCTTAAATTGGGGGAGGAAAAGTTTGAAACCTTTAATGAACTTTCATATTCGGCAGCAAGCCATTACAATTGGACAAAATATTAGCAATTTATTCCTGAGATTAATTTTAATTAGTGGGGTTATTTTGTTATTTATAATTATATATCTGTATTTAATACCAACAAACTTGGAAGTAGCATTAATTTCAAAGGTAACAAGTTATAATCCTCCCTATAGTGTTACTTTAAAAGAATTTAAGCTAGACCGAAAAGCTACCTTTTCTTTTAAAAAAGAAAAATATTACGAATTTAAAGAAGGACTAAAAGATACCATTGCTTTTATTGGGCATGAACTTAGAAACTTTAAAGTAAAAGAAAAGGATAAAAAAGATATGAATATTTCGGCTGGTTACATCATTAAAAGCAATATTAGAAATTCACTGGTAGCTTTTGCTGATTTTTTAACAATACGAATTTATACCACCAGTGACCAGCAAAAAGTGGCTATTGGCCCTAAAAATTTTATTCAGTTTTTAGACCAAAAGCATAAAGTATTACGTTGGTCCCAATATATTTTCAAAGCGGCGGAATTATATAATCTAGATCCAGCATTAATTGCTGCAGTAATTGAGCAGGAATCGGGGGGCAATCCTAATGCTATAAGCCCTGCTGGGGCAATTGGGCTTATGCAGCTAATGCCTAGTACTGCTCGCGGCTTAGGGGTAAATCCTTATGATCCCGAGCAAAATATAATTGGTGGTGCTAAATATTTAGCTATTCAATATAAACGTTTTGGTGATTTACAGCTAGCATTAGCGGCATATAACGCTGGACCTGGGAATGTTTATAATAACAATTATCTATATATTTCTGAAACACAAAATTATTTGCGTAATGTTCCCAGACTTATGGAAAAGTACCGGGGCATTTTTGCTCAAGCAAAAGTTTTAGCTAAAGAGAAAAAGGGGGATCATAGTGCGGATTGATAAATTTTTAGCTCATATGGGATTTGGTACGCGAAAAGAAGTCCGAAAACTTCTTAAAGCTCAAAAGGTAGAGGTAAATGGTACCGTGGTAAAAGATCCCGCTTATAATTTTAATGAAAAGGAAGCTATCGTTAAAGTAAAAGGGGTGGAAATAACTTACAAACCTTTTGTTTACTTTATGTTAAATAAGCCCCAGGGGTACGTCTCGGCTACGATAGATAAATATTACCCAACGGTGGTAGAGTTAATACCTTTTCATCGCGAAATCTTTCCTGTGGGAAGGCTTGATGTAGATACTGAAGGGCTAATGATTTTAACTGATGATGGTAAGCTAGCCCATCATTTAACCTCTCCGAAAAAAGAAGTGGAAAAAGAATATTATTTTGAATTAGACCAGCCTTTAGAAGAAATGGATTTTGAAAAAATAAAAACCGGGATCAGGCTTGATGATGGTTACCTTACCAAACCTGCCCGGCTTTTAGGTAAAGGAGGGGAAAAAAAAGGTACAATTATTCTTACAGAAGGGAAATATCATCAAGTAAAAAGAATGTTTCAGGCCTTAGGGAAACGGGTAGTGTATTTAAAAAGATTAAGAATAGGAGGATTAACTTTAGATAGTGAGCTTTTACCTGGTGAATACCGGGAATTAACTCCGGAAGAAATTGAGCTTTTAAAAAAGGTTTAGCTAATTTTTTGGCTTAACATTTCCTGTTTTGCCCGCCGGTTTTGCATTTCCTCGGCATAATCTGAGGCAATTAAATAAAGATTTACCCAGAGATCGTGTTCGTTGCTTTTACCTTCAAACTCCCGGGCAATTTCTTTAAATTTTTTATTGACCCGGTCTTTAAAAGAGGAAAACTCTACCAAAAGTTCAATTACATCTTTTTGGCCAAAGGTTGTTCCCTCTCTTACCAGTTTTACCATATAATAACACCTCCCCTAATATCATAACAAAAAAATGCTAAAATAGTAAGGGTGAATTAATGTCGGATTATAAAAAAAGTTGAATTAATTTATAACTTTGATTAAAATTTTTATGTAGTATAAAAAATCTTTATTGTTTTAAAAAAAATTGGAATAATTGTGTGAAAGAGGGGAATTTAATGAATAAAACTTTTATTGTTGCTGACTCAATTGGCTATTTAACCCCGGATTATATGGAAGAAAATAAGGAAATTCTAGAAATTGTACCGCTTACAGCCCATATCGGACAATATGATTTTATCGACAGCTTAACGGAAATTAAAAGGTATTATGAAGTTTTAATGAGTACAAAAGAACGACCTACTACCTCTCAACCACCTTCCTCAGCTTTTAAAAAAATTTTTGAGGAAAAGTTAAAATTAGGGTATGAGATTGTATGTATTACGATTTCTTCGAGATTTAGCGGCACCTATAATAGTGCTTTAGCCGCAGCTAATGAGTTAGATGGACGAAAAATATACGTTTTGGATTCAAAAGCAATTGTAGGGGCTCAAACGTACATGATAAAATATGCGGTGCAAAAGGCTCGGGAGGGGGAAGAAGCGTTAAAAATTTATCAGGAGCTCAGAAGTATAGTTCCCCGAATGAAACTTTATTTTGTTCCCGATAGTTTGGAGTTTTTACATCGGGGTGGACGAATTGGAGGTGCGGCGGCACTTTTTGGAAGTATATTACAAATAAAACCGGTTCTTACTATGGTAGATGGGGCTATCGAGGTTGTGGAAAAGATAAGGACATTTAATAAAGCCTTTGAAAAGTTATATGATTTGATCCCTTCTGATGCTTTATGGGCAGGAGTAGTTGAATTTTATGCTCGTGATGCAGCGATTAAAATGCAAAATAAACTTAAAGAAAAATTAGGCCGGGACGACATTGAAATCCATTCAGTTGGACCAGTTATCGCAAGCCATATTGGGCCTGGTGCCCTTGGTACAGTTTACTTAGCAAAAGATTAAGGAGTGGTTTGTTTTGGAAAAGTTAAATGGAATAGATTATGCAAAAATGATAATAGCAGCTGCTACTACTCTTGAACAAAATAAAGAAAAATTAAATCAGTTAAATGTATTTCCGGTTCCCGATGGCGATACTGGAACAAATTTGGCTGCAACAATGCGAATAGCCGCGGAAAAAATAAGTCAGGTAAAAGATGACCATTTAGGGAAAGTAGCTGATCTTGCAGCCCAGGGAGCATTATTTGGAGCAAGGGGGAATTCGGGGGTTATCCTTTCCCAGGTTTTAAGAGGTTTTGCCCGGGGCTTTAAAAATAAGCGAGAAGCAGGAGTTGCAGAGCTATCTAAAGCTTTTCAATACGGGGTAGTTTATGCTTACCGGGCAGTTGCCCAGCCGGTGGAAGGAACAATCCTAACTGTGCTAAGGGAAATTGGTAAAGGTTTTAGAAAAAATATCCGAAGTAAAAACAATATTGTGGAGCTTATTGAAGAAGCTATCCAATACGGAGAGATGGCCTTAGCTAAAACGCCAGAACTATTACCAGCTTTAAAAAAAGCCGGTGTGGTTGATTCCGGAGGTATGGGTTTAGTGCTATTTTTACAGGGCAGTTTAGCTGGCCTTAGGGGAGAAAATCTGGTATTAAATCCGGCAACTACCAATTTAACGTCCAAAGCTGAAAGCATACCTTTAAAGGAAGAGGTTAGCTTAGACTACATCTATTGCACAGAGTTTATAATTAAGGGAGAGAAATTATTTTTAGATAAAATTCGCCAAGAATTAAATGATATCGGAGGCTCACTAATTGTTGCTGGTGATGAAAATACGGTTAAAGTTCATGTTCATACCAATCACCCGGGAGAGGCATTAGAATTAGGGTTACGCTGGGGACTTATTTATAATATTAAGATCGATAACATGTTAGAACAAAGTCAAAGTAGGCAAAATGCGTTGAAGAAACTTGGCACGGTAGCGGTATCTCCTGGTGAGGGGTTTAGCGAGATTTTTAAACAATTGGGAATTGATGAGATTATTGAAGGTGGACAAACTAATCCTTCGGTTGCTGCCATTGTAGATGCTATAAACCGTGTTCCTGCGGAAAATGTTTTAGTTTTTCCTAATAATAAAAATATTATTTTAGCAGCGGAGCAAGCTAAAAATCTTACTAATAAAAATGTATTTATCGTAAAAACTAAAAATCCAGCGCAAACTGTAACGGCTTTTTTGTATTTTAATGAAGAGGCGCGTCCTGAGGAATTGGTATCTAAGATGGAAGAACATATCCAAGACTTAAAAGTTATAGAAATAACTTTTGCTGTTCGGGATGTTCAGTTTGGTGACCTTATGATTAAGAATGGTGAATATATTGCAATTTTTAACGGGGATATTGTTGATGCGGATAAAGATTTGCTTTCGGTTGCCCTAAGAGCAACTGCAAAGGTGGTTACCGTTGATTCCGGTTTAATTTCTATCTTTACCGGAGAAGAAGTGGCAAAAGAAATAGTTGATGAGCTGGTTTTACAGTTGCAGGAAAAATATGAAAACTGTGATGTAGAGATATTTTTTGGGGGGCAAAAGAATTATCCCTTTTATATTGCTGTGGAATAGTGGGGGATTGGATGAAAACAGAGTATTTTAAAACGTTTATTACCGTAGTAAATGAAAAAAGCTTGAGTAAAGCTGGAAAAATATTGAATTTAACCCAACCGGCAATTACTAAGCATTTGCAGTCTTTAGAGGAACATTATAATACAATTTTATTAGAAAGAAACGTCAAGGGAATAAAACTAACGGAAGATGGTACACTTTTATATAAATATGCTCAGGAGCTTCTAAGTATCCTCGAAGAAGCAGAACAAAATATTTCAGGAAACAAAGAAAATCCCAAAGGTATTTTAAACATAGGTGCCAGCAATATTCCTGGGCAGTACCTTTTACCTTTAATCTTGGGTAAATATAGCAAATTGTATCCACAGGTAAAAGTAAATTTGGAAATTAGTGATACTGGTGAGGTAGTGGCTAAAATCTTAGAGGGAGTATATGATGTAGGAGCGGTAGGGTCAGAAATTAAAAATCCCCGCCTTGAGTTTATCCCTTTTTATCGGGATGAATTGGTTTTTATTTTACCCGCAAATCACCCCCTTTCCCAAAAGGAAGTATTGGAACCAGAGGATTTGTTAAAGGTGCCACTTATTTGGCGAGAAAGAGGTTCAGGAACAAGAATGTTTTTGGAAAAAGTCCTTAAAAATTTTGGGATTCAAGAAAAAAAGCTTAATATTGTAATGGAATTGGGAAGCAATCAAGCAGTATTAACGGCGGTGGAAGGCGGGCTTGGGGGAGCTTTTTGTTCGGAAATTGCCATTAGAAATGCAAAAAAACTTGGGTTGATATCGGCACATAGAATTGATGGTTTGGGTTTTCAAAGAGATTTATATCTGATATATTTAAAAAGAAAAAAACAACATCCTTTAATTAACAGCTTTATTAACTTAACTGTTTCAGAATTTACTAATTGGGGGGCGAAAAATAATGAATTGGCAGGAAAAAACCGATAAACTTGTTAAGTGGTTAAAACAAAAAGCTGCTGAAGCCAACGCTAAGGGGCTTCTCGTAGGGGTATCCGGTGGGGTTGATTCGGCGGTAGTGGCTGCTCTCATTAAAAAAGCTTTTCCTGAGGACAGTTTAGGGATTATTATGCCGTGCTTTAGCAATCCCCAAGATGAAGAAGATGCCCGTCTGGTAGTAAAGCACTTAAATCTTAGACATATTATTGTAAGTCTGGATGAAACCTATACGGCTTTTGTTAATAGCCAAAATAAAGCATTTAAGCATGAGCCAAATAAAATTGCTCTAGCAAACATTAAACCTCGACTTCGAATGGCAACTCTTTACTATTGGGCAGCTAATTTTAATTATTTGGTGGTTGGAACAGGAAACAGAACGGAACTAGAGATAGGTTATTTCACCAAATGGGGTGATGGTGGTGTTGACCTTTTACCCATAGGAGGTCTTACAAAAACCGAAGTTTGGGAATTTGCCCGTTTTCTTGGTCTTCCGGACAGAATAATTACAAAGGCTCCTTCGGCGGGCTTATGGGAAGGGCAAACCGATGAAGGAGAGATGGGTTATAGGTATAAAGATATTGACCGTTACTTATTAACAGGAGAAGGCCCAGCGGAAATAGAAAATTATGTAAAAGTGATGCAAATAAAATCCCAACATAAAAAGAATATGCCTGAGATTCCAATGTTGTAATGGGATGAGGAGGTAGGAGGTACTTTATGGCTGGTCATTCAAAGTGGGCCAACATTAAACATCGAAAAGAAAAAATGGACTCGGTTAGAGGAAAAATTTTTACAAAACTTGCTAGAGAAATAATGGTTGCTGCTAGATTAGGAGGAGGAGACCCGGAAGCAAATCCCCGGCTAAAAGCTGCCATTGCCAGGGCTAGAGAAGCAAATATTCCCAATGAAAATATTCAAAGAGCTATTTTAAAAGGGACAGGCGAATTGGGTGCTGAAAATTATGAAGAGGTCTTTTATGAAGGTTATGGTCCCGGAGGAGTGGCCATTTTATTAAAGATTATGACAGATAATCGTAATCGTACTGCGGGGGAGATTCGACACCTATTTTCAAAACATGGTGGCAATATGGGAGAAGCAGGGAGTGTTCAGTGGATTTTTGAAGAAAAAGGATATATTACTGTCTTAAAAGAAGAAAACCCGGGAGTTACAGAAGAAGAACTGCTTTTAATGGTCTTAGAAGCTGGTGCCGAGGACTTAAAAGATGATGGGGAGCAATTTGAAATTATTACGTCTCCTGAATCTTTTGAAAACGTAAAAGAAGCTTTAATAAGCTCTAACATCAAAACAAGTGTGGCGGAAATAACCATGCTACCTAAAACAACGGTACCGGTTTCGGGGGACGATGCCCAAAAACTTTTAAAACTTTTAGACCTTTTTGAAGACCATGACGATGTTCAAGAAGTCTACGCCAATTTTGAGTTAGTGGACTAAATAGTAATAAAAAGAGCCGCAAAGGCTCTTATTTCGCTTTTGGAGGTAATGATGAAAATTATTGGTATAGACCCCGGAACAGCATTAATGGGTGTAGGGATACTAGAAAAAGTTGGTAACAAATTAAAGGTGATATCTTATGAGGCTATTTCTACCCCAAAAATAACAAAAGAGCAAAGATTAAAATTGATATTTCAAAATTTAAACTCCATAATAACCAAAGAACAGCCGGAGTTAGTAGCAGTTGAAGAGTTATTTTTTAGTAAAAATGTTAAAACTGCTATTTCCGTAGGGGAAGCCCGTGGGGTTGCCTTGCTGGTTGCGGCCCTAAATAACTTACCGGTAATAGAAATAAAACCGGTGGAAGTGAAAAATATTGTTACCGGTTATGGCCATGCCCCTAAATTTCAGGTCGAGTATATGATAACAAAGCTTTTGGGGTTAAAAGAACCACCCAAACCGGATGATGTGGCCGATGCTCTGGCGATAGCTTATGCCGGATTAATAAAATTGGGGGGATCTGTTTGATTGCGGTTTTAAGGGGAAAAGTAATAGGAAAATTAGGAGATGCTGTTATTTTAGAAACTAATGGGATTGGGTTTAAAGTTACGGTTTTAGGGCGAGAAATAAATAAATTATTTTTAAATTCCGAGGCAGTTTTATTTACCTCGTTGCTAATAAGAGAAGATGGATGGTTTCTCTATGGCTTTGAAGATGAAGAAACGAGACAGCTTTTTGATTTGCTCTTAAGTGTTTCCGGTATAGGGCCAAAAGCGGCGTTAGCAATATTAAACGAATTTCGACCAAGTGAACTTAAGCAGATTATCGCCACAAAGAACGAAAAGGCGTTAACACGGGTGTCTGGAATTGGCCAAAAAAATGCCCAGCGTCTTTTTCTTGAGCTAAAAGATAAAATAGAGGGGGTTGTAACTACAGGGGATTATTTTGAGGAAGAAAACGATTTTGCGGATATCTGGAATGATGTTCAGCAAGGGCTTATAAATCTTGGGGTTTCGGCAGCCGAGGCTAGAGAACTAATCCGCAAAGTTGATAAAAAAGGAATTAAAACCCCAGAAGAAGGCCTTGCTTTTGCTTTAAAATTCCTAAATAAATAGAAAACAGGTGAGAAAATGGAAGAAAGAATCGTTTCGGGTTTTGAACTGGTGGAGGATGAAAACGAGTTTAGTTTAAGGCCACGAAAATTAAGTGAATATATTGGGCAAAAAAAAGTAAAAGAAACCCTTTCCATTTTTATTGAAGCAGCAAAAAAGCGGAATGAAGCCTTAGACCATGTTCTTCTATTTGGCCCTCCTGGATTAGGGAAAACTACTTTAGCAACAATAATTGCCAATGAGCTAGAAGTAAACATAAAGGTAACTTCAGGACCAGCCATTGAACGTCCAGGAGATTTGGCCGCCCTTTTAACTAATCTTGGGGAGAAAGATGTGTTATTTATTGACGAAATTCATCGTTTGCCAAGGATTGTTGAAGAAGTATTGTATTCGGCTATGGAAGATTACGCCTTGGATGTCATGTTAGGTAAGGGCCCTGGAGCCCGAAGTTTAAGATTAAATTTACCAAAATTTACTTTAGTGGGGGCAACCACTCGAGCCGGACTTTTGACTTCTCCCTTACGCGACCGTTTTGGCCTGGTGCATCGCTTGGAATTTTATACAGTAGAAGAATTAATGTTAATTATAAATCGTTCGGCAGCCCTTTTAAGGGTGGAAATTACCCCTGAAGGTAGTGAGGAAATTGCAAAACGTTCGAGGGGGACACCGCGGATTGCTAATAGACTTTTAAAAAGGGTTAGAGATTACGCTGAAGTCCGTGGGAAGGGCATTATTACTAAAGAAATTGCTCAAGCGGCTTTAAACCTCTTAGAAATTGATGAATTAGGGCTTGATCCTACCGACCGGTTAATTTTAAAAACAATGATTGAAAAATATCAAGGGGGACCGGTGGGAATAGAAGCACTTTCCGCCTCACTTGCAGAAGAAACGACTACTATTGAAGATGTTTATGAACCTTTTTTATTGCAAATTGGCTTTATAAAAAGAACGCCAAGAGGTAGAATAGTTACCAAACTTGCCTATGAACACTTAGGCATTCCATATAATAAAAACGAGGCAGAACAAACCCTTTGGTAGAGGTGAAACTATGGATCTTTTACTTCATATCTGCTGTGCCCCTTGTAGTATTTATCCCATAGAACGTTTAAAAGAACGGGGTTATCACATAACAGGATATTTCTATAATCCTAATATCCATCCTTATCAGGAGTTTAAAAGACGCCGCGAAACTTTAAAGCAATATGCTGCCCTTATAGATTTAGAAGTAATTTATGAAAACGAGTATCCTCTCGTTGAATTTCTCACGGGGAGTTTAAACTATCCAGGCTTTCGTTGTGACTACTGCTATGAAATCCGGCTTGATAAAAGTTTTCAAAAGGCAAAAAGTTTAGGTATTAAGAATGTGTCAACAACCCTGTTAGTAAGTCCTTATCAGAAACACGACCGTATCAAGGAAATTGGTTTTAACCTAGCCTCAAAATACGGACTTAACTTTATTTATGAAGATTTTCGGCCAGGATACCGTGCTGCATACCAAAAAGCAAAGGAACTGGAATTATATCGGCAACCTTATTGTGGTTGTATTTTTAGCGAAAAAGAAAGATACTACAAGGAAGGGAAGTAAGCAATGGGAGAAATTGGTAAATTTCTCATGTTAATCGGGGTAATTTTAATTATCACCGGTTTTTTCTTTTTTGTTGGGGAGAAACTTTTGCCCCTGGGGCGCTTACCGGGGGATATCTTAATTCGGAAAGGAAATTTTACGTTCTTTTTTCCGCTGGCTAGTTCTATTTTGCTGAGTATTTTATTAACAATAATTCTTAATCTTCTTTTCCGCCGTTAAGGCCCCCTTAAAAATTATTGTTGGCTACGAATAAGTTATTGGGGGCTTAAGTATGCAAGAATTTAATGCCGATAACAGGGAAAGTTACGATGCTTTAATTTTACAACATGAGAAGCTAATATTTAAAATTGCAGCAAGGCTTACCGGGAGATTTATTACTAAATCGGATGACGAGTACAGCATTGGTCTTTTGGCTTTACATGAAGCTAGCCAAAATTATATTAAAACAAAAGGTGCTGATTTTGAGAGTTTTGCTGCAAAAGTAGTACGGCGGAGGTTAATTGATTATTATCGCCAAAATAACCGCTTATCACAAAATTATCCATTAGATGAAAATTTACTTTCTTCTCAGGATTTCTTTGCTGAAGTAGATATGCGTCTGGAAATTGAAGAATATAAAAAGTTATTAAAAAAATTTAACATAACCTTTAAGGACCTTGTCAAAATCTCACCCAAACATAAAGACAGTCGTCAAAAGATAATTTCCTTGGCGCAAAGAATTTCCGAAGATGATGAAATTACTCAACATTTAGTAAAAACGGGAAAGCTATCTTTGCAAATTATTACTACTCGCTATGGGGTAAATATTAAAACTTTAGAAAAGTACCGGAAGTACCTGGTGGCTATCGTCTTAATGTATTGGGGAAAGTTTACGAGTTTACAAGCTTATCTTGGCCAGGGTGGTGAGGAGTAATGGGCCGGGGTGTTGTGATAGAAAAAATTAGTAAAAATAAATACTTGGTCTTAACTGAGGGTAAATTCTGCCAATTAAAGTTAAAGGGTGATTTCAATGTCGGGGATAAGGTAATAATCCCTGCTAAATTTTCTGGAACCTTATGGGTGAAGATTGCAGCATTGGCTGCAGCCTTATTACTGTTTTTTACTCCGGTCTACCTCACTTACGCCAAAGAGCGAGAAGTGGTAGCTTATTTGACAATAGGAGGCAAAGATGGGGTAAAAATTGGCGTAAATAGAAAGGAGAAAGTCGTGAAAGTTTTACCCCTTAATCCCAAAAACAATAAATACATTTTAGAGCTAAAAGGCCAGACTGTGGAAAAAGCTATTGAAAAAGTTAGTTCCGAATTAGGTGGGGATGTAAGATTCGAAATTTTACCCGGGAAAAAGTTTAACACAAAAAAGTACCAAAATTTCCTTCAAAAAAATAAAATAGACAAACAATCAAAACAAAATACTCCAAAAGAAAAGGGAACACCTCCAAAAGAGAAGGAAGATAAACAAAAAAATGCAGGTTCAAATAGCTTTAAAGAAAGCGTAAAAAATGTTAAAATAAACAACAAAATAATGAAAAATCAAGGAAGTGAGCCAAGTGGGGGAAGGAGCGAAAAGAGTGCGGAAAAAAATAATAGTAGTATTGGTAGGATTTTTAATTTTAATGCTAAGTCCACTCCCAGGGAATCTAAGCTTAGCGGGGGAACCGATAAAAGTAAGGGTGCTACTAAAAGATTTACCCAAGACCGAGAGCCAAAAAGTAAAGTTAACCGGTAATTACTTACTTTACGATGGTAATACTTTAGTAAATAATGTAGCAGCATTAATAAATCAAGATCCCGACCAAACTATTTTAACGATAAAGTTAAAAACGGTAGATATACCGGCAAGTCTTACCGAATACTGGATTGAGTTATATAAAAATAATGACCCCAATCCCTTTTTTGTTACCAAAAACACGGTAATTTTGCAGGCGTATAGTGATAGTACGGGAAATTTCAATTTAACGCCTGAGCGGTCCTACCCGCAACGTTTAGAACGCTATCGAGGGGATTTAATTCTTATTCCTAAACCTACAGGAATACGTCTTATAAATAGACTATCACTGGAAAAATATTTGTATGGAGTAGTTCCTAATGAAGTGTCTGCTTACTGGCCTACGGAGGCTATAAAAGCCCAAATCCTGGCTGCTAGAACTTATGCTTACAGTCACCGAAATCCTAATTCGGAGTTTGACTTATATTCCGACCAACGGAGTCAAGTATATGAAGGCTTAAGTAGTGAGTTTACATCGGTAAATGCTTTAGTTGACCAAACTGCCGGAGAAATAATAACTTATAATGGTGGAGCAATCTCGGCCCTTTTTCATTCCAGTAATGGAGGATATATTGAATCAAACGCAACGATTTATGGTACTTCTGAATATCCTTATCTAAAAGCTAAGAAAGATATATACGACGATGAAGCCGCTGACCTCTTAAAAGCTAGAGGTTCTAGTAGCTATAATGTTATCCGGTGGACTAAAGAGTATACAGCTTTGGAATTGCAACAGCAATTAGAAAAAAATGGATATGGTGTTGGGGCGATAAAAGAAGTAAAGGTTACAAAAGCTGCCGCTACAGGACGGGCTATGGAAGTAACTGTAATAGGAGAAAAGGGCAGTAAAATATTAAAATATGACGGAACCATTAGAAAAGCTTTGGGTTTAAATAGCTCCCGGTTTACGGTAAAAGTTTCTGATAAAAAGGATGAAACCAAGTTTATCCCTTTGAATTCCAGTGAGCAAGCAACGGTTTATGCAATTACTGGCGATGGCGAGAAAAGGGAAGTGGACAAACAGGATTTAAACGTTATTGGTGCCGATGGAATTGCCATGGAAAATGGAGGAGCTGGTTATACTATAGTTGAAGAAATTCCTCAAAAATATACCTTTATTGGTCAGGGATGGGGCCATGGGTTGGGTATGTCCCAGTGGGGAGCCTGGGCTATGGCGCAAAAAACCTCTAAACATGATCCCTTTGACTATAAGGATATAATAAAATATTATTATACTGGAGTAGAAATTACCAAGAAGTATTAGAGGTGAAAAATGGAGCTAAAAGATTTTGATTACTATTTACCTGAAGAATTGATCGCGCAAACTCCTTTAGCCCAGAGAGATGAATCAAGGCTTATGGTTTTACGGCGCCAGACTGGTGAAATTGAACATGATGTTTTTAAAAATATAAAAAGATATTTGCGACCCGGCGATCTTTTAGTTTTAAATAAAACGAGAGTTATTCCTGCCCGGCTTTTTGGGGTACGAGAACAGGGAGGAGAAGTGGAAATCCTTTTAATTAAAAGGCTTGGCATCACCGAGTGGGAGGTCCTGGTGAGACCCGGAAGGCGTGCCCGGGTTGGCACCAGGCTTATTTTTGCACCAAATATTTTAGAAGGAGAAATTATTGCCCAGACGGAAGTGGGGCGGATTATTAAATTTAGTTTTCAGGGAGTTTTTGAAGATGTTCTAAATAAGCTGGGAGAAACTCCCCTTCCTCCGTACATTAAAGAAAAGTTATCAGATCCGGAAAGATACCAGACCGTTTATGCTAAAGAACCGGGTTCAGCTGCTGCTCCTACGGCGGGCTTACATTTCACCAAAGAATTAATGGCTGATTTAAAAGATCATGGGGTGGAAATTACCGAGGTTTTGCTGCATGTTGGGCTGGGGACTTTTAAGCCGGTGAAGACGGAAAATATTTTAGAACACAAAATGCACGAAGAGTATTATGAAGTGGAGCAAGAAGCGGCTAATAAAATAAATAAAGCTAAAGACGAGGGGAGACGAATAATTGCAGTGGGAACTACCGTGGTGCGGGTTCTCGAAAGTGTGGCCAAGGATGGACAAGTTATTCCCTCCAAAGGCTATACCGATATTTTTATTTATCCCGGCTTTCAATTTCAGATAATTGATGGTTTAATTACCAACTTTCATTTACCCAAGTCAACTTTAATTATGCTTGTTTCTGCTTTTGCCGGTCGGGAAAAGGTGCTAAAAGCCTACGAAACTGCGGTAAATTTACGTTATCGCTTTTTTAGCTTTGGTGACGCAATGTTGATACTCTAAGGAGGAGTAACATGTTTTCTTTTAAGGTTCTTAAAAAAGACCCCAAGACCCGGGCGCGGCTTGGGCTATTAAAAACTTTTCACAATGCCGTGGAAACTCCGGTTTTTATGCCTGTTGGTACTTTAGCTACCGTTAAAACCATGAGCCCGGAGGAGTTAAAAGAATTAGGTGCAGAAATTATCCTATCCAATACCTATCATTTATATTTAAGGCCGGGAGAACAATTAATCGCTAAAGCCGGCGGTTTACATAAATTTATGAATTGGGACCGGGCAATTTTAACAGATTCGGGAGGATTTCAAGTTTTTAGTCTAGGACCTTTACGGACCATTACCGAAGAAGGGGTTACATTTAAATCCCATATCGATGGCAGTACCCATTTTATGAGTCCCGAAAAGGCTGTAAAAATTCAAGAAGCCCTGGGTTCGGATATAGCTATGGTTTTTGATGAGTGTGCCCCTTATCCTGCTGATTATAGTTACGCCAGAGAAGCTATGCTTCGTACCCACCGCTGGGCAAAAAGGTGTAAGGAAGTTCACCAAAGAGAAGATCAAGTCCAGTTTGGTATTATTCAAGGAAGTACTTATGCCGATTTAAGGGTGGAAAGCGCTAAGTATTTAACCGAACTTGATTTTCCGGGTTATGCTATTGGGGGGTTAAGCGTTGGAGAGCCTAAACCCTTGATGTATGAAATGTTAGAAGTGCTAGAACCTCACTTGCCTGCGGATAAACCCCGCTACTTAATGGGGGTGGGCTCACCGGATGCTTTAATTGAAGGGGTAATCCGGGGGATAGATATGTTTGATTGTGTCTTACCTACCCGCATTGCGCGGAATGGGACGGTATTTACCAAATATGGTAAGCTTGTGGTACGAAATGCCATTTTCAAGGAAGATTTTCGTCCTATTGAGGAAGATTGTCAGTGCTATACCTGTCGAAACTATAGCCGGGCTTATATTCGCCATCTTTTACATAACGATGAAGTGCTGGGAATTCGACTTACTACCATTCACAATTTACACTTTTTAATAAATCTTATGCGGGAAATTAAAAAAGCAATTCGGGAAGATAGATTACTATCCTTTGCCTGGGAATTTTTACAGAACTATGAGCAGGGAAAAGAATAATTAAGTCGAATATAAATTTAGATGTTTTTTATACTAAAAAGGGAGGTTTTAAAATGACCAGTAAAATTTTCACACCACAAGTTGTAACAATTATTTATCTTGTAGTCTTTTTTTTAATTGTTTATTTTTTAATGATTCGGCCACAAAATCAAAGGCAAAAACAGCATCAGGAGTTTTTAAAGGCCCTAAAAGTGGATGATAAGGTGATAACTGTTGGAGGTTTAATTGGTGACGTAATGAAGATTAAAGATAAAACTGTAATTCTTCGTCTTTCCGATAATGTTAAAGTGGAAGTATTAAAGTCAGCGCTTACTGGACCTTATAAAGAATAAAAACTACAGGGTGGTGGCTCTGTGCTGACCTTGGATAGGGTGAAAAAGGATCCAATGGTAGAAGCCTTTATCAAGAAAAGCAATGAGCATCTAGGGACTCTGGGTTTTACTGAACATGGCTTTAGGCATTTAGGTCTTGTCTCCTCCATAGCTAAAAATATATTGGACCGCCTTGGTTATCCTGAGCGGGAAGGAGAACTGGCGGCTATAGCTGGATACCTTCACGATATCGGAAATGCTATTAATCGCCAGGAACACGGATTAACTGGAGCTTTGCTTGCCTCGCAAATTTTAGAGCGGCTTGGCATGGATTATGAGGAAATAGCAGTAGTTATTTCAGCAATTGGCAATCACGAAGAACAATATGGCCAACCCGTAAATAACGTGGCGGCTGCCCTAATTTTAGCTGATAAGTCGGATGTTCACCGCTCTAGAGTTAGAAACCCCGATCCTGCTACTTATGATATTCATGACCGGGTAAACTCGGCGGTTGAGCATTCTTTTGTTTGGGTGAATGAACAAAAGCGGACAATTACGTTAGAATTGGTAATTAATACAAATATATGTCCGGTTATGGAGTATTTTGAGATATTTTTAACCCGGATGATCTTATGCCGCAAGGCGGCGGAATTTTTAAAGTGTCAGTTTGAATTGGTGATAAATGGCACAAGATTGCTTTAAAAAATTGACAATAATATTCATTTAAAAGTATAATAGCTTTGTTAATGCCAACGGAGGAGGAATAAGGTAGTGAGATTAGGGAAATTTACCATCTTTAGTGGAGTACTTATTTTCATCTTAATTCTTGGCTGGTACATGTTTTTAGGCTTTGGACCGGTTAAGCCCTTAGTAAAATACACCACTTTGGGGCTTGATTTACAGGGTGGTGTTCACGTTGTCTTTCAGGCGAAAGAACTTCCAGGAAGTCCGGTAAATGATAAAACGATGCAAAGCACTATCTCGATCATCGAAACCAGGGTTAATGAACTGGGTATTTCAGAACCTATAATTCAAAAACAAGGGAAAGACCGTATTATTGTGGAAATTGCTGGCTATAAAAACCCCGAAGAAGCGGTTAGAACTTTAATTAAACCGGCGGTTTTGGAATTTAAATCCCCGGAAGGTGAGCTGGTAGTATCCGGCAAAGATCTTAAAGATGCTATTGAATCGAAGGATCCCAATACTGGACTTGCTGAAGTTGACTTGACCTTTAATGCCGATGGAACTAAAAAATTTGGTGATTTTACCAGTAAAAATGTTGGTAGAAACTTAGGGATTTATCTTGATGGTAAGCTCTTACAAAATCCTGTTATTCAGGAGCCAATTACTAACGGTAAAGCAAGAATTACTGGGTATAAAGATCTCAATGAAGCCCACAGGATTGCGGTGTTATTACGTTCTGGAGCTTTGCCCTTAAAACTTGAAATTTTGGAAAAGAAAGTGGTAGGGCCAACTCTTGGGGCTGATTCCTTAAGGCGTTCGGTGAAAGCTAGTATAATTGGGGTAATAGCTATCTTTCTTTTTATGATTTTGTATTATCGTTTTCCCGGTTTTATTGCCGACTTTTCCTTAATATTATATGCAACAATCGTTTTAGGGGTAATGATAGCCCTTAAAGCAACTTTAACCTTACCGGGTATCGCTGGCTTTGTTTTATCCATGGGTATGGCCGTTGATGCTAATATTTTAATATTTGAAAGGTTAAAAGAAGAACTGAGAATGGGTAAAACTTTAAGGTCAGCCATTGATTCCGGTTTTAAAAGAGCTTTTTTAACAGTCTTTGACTCTAATGCTACCACCCTTATTGCCGCCGTTATTCTTTACTTTTTGGGGACAGGACCTGTTCGGGGCTTTGCGGTGACTCTTAGTATCGGTATTCTGGCCAGCTTTTTTACTGCTATTACCTTCACTCGTTGGCTCTTGTTCTTAGCAGCTGATTCTAAAGTAGTGAAAAATCCCAAGCTTTACGGGGCATAAGGGGGGAAGAAAATGTTTCACATTATTAAAAATAGGAAGTACTGGTATATTATTTCGCTTTTAATTATTATCCCGGGAATAATTTCTTTGTTTCTTCAAGGACTTAACTGGGGCATTGACTTTACCGGTGGTACAATATTAGAAGTTAAGTTTGCCAAAGATGTTCAATCTCAGGATATTAGGAGTATCATAACCCAAAAGGGAATAAAAGTAAGTTCCATTCAACAAACCAGTGAAGGAAATTATCTTATTAGAACTGAGGAATTAGATACTGCCAAACGGGACTTACTGGTTAAGGCCCTAGAAAATAATCTGGGTAAAATGGATGTTTTGCGGGAAGATAGGATAGGTGGCATTGTAAGTAGGGAACTTTTACAAAAAGCTTTGCTGGCTCTTTTGATTTCTTCAGTTTTAATGCTTATATATATTACCTTTCGCTTTGAGTTTTATTTTGGTGTTGCGGCCATTATTGCTCTTTTACACGACGTTTTTGTCACAATTGGGATTTTCTCTATTTTTCAATGGGAAGTTGACAGCAGCTTTGTGGCGGCAATCTTAACCATTATTGGTTATTCAATTAATGATACTATAGTGATTTTTGACCGTATCCGGGAAAACCTTAAGTATCGGGAAAAAGGCGAAGCTCTAGAAGACTTAATTAACAAAAGCTTGTGGCAAACAATGACGCGTTCAATCAATACGGTGATGACGGTAATTTTTGTTTTAGTTGCGTTATTATTGTTTGGAGGCTCCAGCATAAAAGTATTTGTTACGGCAATGTTAATTGGGGTAACCAGTGGAGCTTATTCCTCGATTTTTAATGCAAGTCCGGTCTGGTTTGATTTAAAGAGGATGAGTTCTAAAGGGGATAATGCAAAAAAGCAATAAAACGAGGTTAATGCCTCGTTTTTTTTTAAATTAACTAGCGAAAAACTACTGAAAGGGGATGTGAAAATTGCAGGAAAAAGCTTTAATAACCGTTATTGGGGAAGATCGGGTGGGCATTATTGCCAGGATTGCTACTCTTTTAGCACAGGCCGATGTTAACATTTTGGATATCAGCCAGACCATTACCGGAGGGCTATTTACAATGATCATGATGGTTGATATAACCAATTGTAAAATTGAGTTTGAAGAATTAAAAAAATTGCTAAAGGAAGTTGGGCAGGAGCTCAAATTAAACATAGAAATACAACATGAAAATATTTTCCGGGCAATGCATCGTTTGTAGGAGGGATAAGATGTTTAACTTTGGTGAAATATTAGAAACGCTAAAGATGATTCAGGAGGAGAATCTTGATATCCGGACAATTACCCTGGGAGTGAGCCTTCTTGATTGTGTTGACGGTAGTTTAGAAAAAACTTGTGAAAATATTAAGCGGAAAATTAAAGCAAAAGGACAACATTTAGTGGAAACAGCAAAAAAATTAGAGGTAAAGTATGGCATTCCAATAGTTAATGCTCGAGTTTCAGTAACTCCAATTTCTCTCTTGGCAGGGAGCTTTGATGAAGAGGGGACTCTTAAAATTGGTTATGCGTTAGAAGAAGTGGCGGAAGAAATAGGGGTTAATTTTATCGGAGGCTTTTCTGCTCTTGTCCATAAGGGCTTTACCAAAGGGGATTTAAATGTCTTTAAAACTATTCCCCGGGTGCTTTCGGAAACTGAACGGGTTTGTGCTTCAATTAACGTGGCAACTACAAAAGCCGGTATTAATATGGATGGAATAAACTATGCAGCCAAGATAATCAAGGAAACGGCGGAGTTAACTCGAGAAAAAGATGGCTTGGGATGTGCTAAAATTGTTGTTTTTGCCAATGCTCCTGAGGATAATCCCTTTATGGCGGGAGCATTTCATGGAATTGGGGAAGCGGAATATGTAGTTAACGTTGGAGTAAGTGGCCCTGGTGTTGTAAAAAGGGTTGTAGAAAAAATGCCGCAAGCGGATTTAGAAGAATTGGCTAACGAAGTCAAAAAAACCTCTTTTAAAATCACCAGGGTTGGGGAATTAATTGGCAAAGAAGCAGCTAAATTGTTAGATGTAAAATTTGGAATAGTGGATTTGTCCCTGGCGCCTACTCCGGCAATGGGAGATAGTGTTGCAGAAATTATTGAAGCAATGGGCTTGGAATATTGTGGGGCTCCAGGAACTACTGCTGCTTTAATGATGTTAACCGACGCGGTGAAAAAAGGTGGAGCAATGGCTTCGTCTATGGTTGGAGGTTTATCAGGCGCATTTATACCGGTAAGCGAAGATATGGGCATGGTACGGGCCGTAGAAGTGGGGGCTTTAAACCTGGAAAAATTAGAAGCAATGACTGCAGTATGCTCGGTTGGTCTTGATATGATAGCAATTCCCGGGGATACACCCGAAACTACCATTGCCGGGATAATTGCCGATGAAATAAGTATTGGGGTAATTAATGGTAAGACTACAGCGGTGCGGATTATCCCGGTTCCTGGTAAAAAAGCTGGGGAATACGTAGAGTTTGGTGGCTTGCTTGGGCGTACGGTTATTATGGAGGTAAGTTGTTTTGGAAGTCAAAAGTTTGTCTTACGGGGTGGGCGTATTCCGGCACCAATCCAAAGTTTAAGAAATTGATGATTTGGCTATAATAAATTTGAAAGCAGGGGTTGTGATGGAGAGTGATAAGTTAACCGCTGTAGTGGAGAAATTAGTGTTAAAACTGGAACAAGTTAAAATTAAAGAATACGTGGAAATGCTTGAACATCCCGGAAGGCTAATTTTTTTAAATTTTCTTTTAGGAGTTGGTCGGGGGGTTGGTGCGGCAGTTGGTTTTTCAATAGTAAGTGTTGTCTTAATTTATTTTTTAAAACATCTGATGGTTTTAAATTTACCTGTAATAAGTGATTTTATAGCTCAAATTGTCAAGCTTGTGAGTTTAAAGCTTGGCTATTAAAAGGAGATAGGGAAATGGAACTGGCAAAATTTAAAAAACTTTTATTGGAGCAAAAGGCGGAGTATGAATCGAGATTAGCTGAATTTAAAAAAGTTAAAGAAGTGCCTTTTTTTGAAAATATCCAGGAGCTTTCTTTTTATGATAATCACCCCGGGGATTTAGGTAGCGAAAGCTTTGAAAGAAGTAAAGATTTAGCGCTGCTTGATAATTTGCAAGTTAAACTACGTCAGATAGATGAGGCCTTGGCTTTGCTTTCCCAAGGAAAATACGGAGTATGTATCGATTGTGGCCAGAAGATTCCGGAAGAAAGGCTTCTTGCAAATCCCGTGGCAATTCGTTGCGTTGATTGCCAAAAGAAGGTTGAAGAACGAACTGTTCCTTCAATTAGACCGATCGAGGAACAAATTCTTTCCCCTTTTCTGGAGAAATTTAATCTTGATAATACCACTCAGACGATGTTTGATGGCGAAGATTCCTGGCAGGCGGTAGCTAGCTTTAATTTAAGGGAAAATATTTTTTATGAAGATTTACCCCCTGAAGAAAATAATAATAGTGTTGAAGAGGTTGATTCAATCCCCTATGAAGTTGGGGATAATGGAGTATTTTATCAAAACTATAGAGGTTTAGATGATGAAGGTAAACCACGGGAATACCATTTAAAGTGAGGTTGAAATAGGTGTTGTATTTTTTAATTATTTCTTTTGTGTTTTTTTTACTAGACCAATTGTCGAAATATTATATTATAAAAAATTTTGCAATTGGACAGTCGCTCAATTTATTACCGTTTTTAAGTATTACCCATGTCAAAAATCCTGGAGCAGCTTTTAGTTTATTACCCTATCAAACAGAAGTATTTATTGTAATAACTATTTTTGTATTAAGCGGTATCCTTATTTATCTGGTGGTAACTAAAAACAGAAACCGCTTGCTTTTAACTTCTTTAGCGCTTATTTTTGGTGGGGCCTTGGGGAATTTTTACGACCGTATTACCCAGGGGCAAGTTACGGATTTTCTGGATTTTCATTTTTGGCCGGTCTTTAACTTAGCCGATAGTTTTATTACCATTGGGCTGTTACTTTTTACGTACCAGTATTTATTTAAGAAGGAGTAGTAAAAATGGAAGCTGAAATTAAAGTTATGGTTAGCGCTGAGTTTAACGGCTTTAGGCTTGATAAATTTTTAGCGGAACAAGAGGAATTAGATTTATCGAGAAGCTTTATTCAAAAATTAATTGCTGAAGGTAGAGTTAACGTTAATGGAATAAATAAGAAAGCAAGTTATAAGGTCAAAGGGGGGGAGATCATAACGGTAGTAATTCCTCCCCCACATAAGCTTACCGTGACTCCTGAAAAAATACCCTTAGATATTATTTACGAAGATGAGGATTTGGTGGTAGTAAACAAAAAAGCCGGCATGGTAGTCCATCCCGCTGAGGGAAACTGGGAAGGCACACTGGTAAATGCCCTTCTTTATCATTGCCAAAACTTATCAGGGATTGGTGGGGTATTGCGGCCGGGAATTGTTCACCGCTTAGATAAAGATACTTCGGGTTTACTGGTGGTAGCCAAGAATGATTTAGCCCATCAGTCGTTGGCCGAACAAATAAAAACAAAAAGAGCTATCCGGGAGTACTGGGCAATCGTCCATGGTTTACTAAAAAACAAAAAAGGATTAATTGACCTACCAATTGGTCGTGATCCCAGAGATAGGCAGAAGATGGCTGTAGTGTCTCACGGGAAACCTGCCCAAACAGAGTATTTTGTCCTGGAAGAGTTTAAAAAAGGTTTTACTTTAGTTAAGGCCAAACTGTTAACGGGACGGACTCACCAGATAAGAGTACATTTTAGCTATCTTGGTCATCCGGTCTTGGGGGATCCCAAGTATGGAGCTAAAAGTAACCCCTTTGGTCTAAAAAGACAAATGCTCCATGCTTTAAAACTTTCTTTTACTCATCCCCGTTCGGGAGAATTATTGGATTTTACTGCTCCGCTACCGGAAGACTTTCAAGAGGTTCTGGAGAAGTTAAGGATTAATTAAGGCTTTTTTTCCATTCTTCAAGTAAGGGTTGAAGTTCTTTATCGAGATCTTCTGGTAAATTTGTTATAGGATAAGTAGATAACTCAACTTTTTCCGTAATGTAAATTGGAGCTTTAAAATAAAGGGCTAGAGCAAGTCCATCGTTTATTCGGCAGTTATAAAATTGTTCTTTTCGGCCTTTTAACACAGAGAGGACCGAAAACACTCTGTCCGCAAGGATATCAGTTATAGTTAATTTTTTTACTTTTAAATTATTAATTTTTAAAATTTCCAATAAAAGATTATAAGTTTCCGGTTGGTCGGGAATAAAATTTTCTAAAGAAAAAAGAATAGGTTCTAATTCTTTAGGGGTAAGGAAAAGAGGGAGAACAAACTCTTGATTTTCATCTACTAAAAGCACCACCGGATTCATTTCTCCATCAAAGACAATAGTATGAAATGCTACTTTCTTCATTTTAATTCCTCCTTTTAGCGACAAATAATTTCGCTCTTCAATAAAGATATTCCTTCTTGACAACTATAATAAAAACTGTTAATCTTAGAATAACTGAATGACCTTTAAACTAGTCCGGTGAGGCTGGTAAGGGTTTAATAACGATATTATAAACCTGCATACGCCTCCCGTGTGCAGGTTTTAATTTTTTGGAGGGATAAAAATGAATCTTAAGACCAAAGCTAAAATAATGGATGAAGATGGGGTAAGACGAGCAATACGGAGAATTGCTCACGAAATCGTGGAAAAAAATAACGGTGTGGAAAATTTAGCTTTAATTGGGGTAAGACGACGGGGTGTTCCTATTGCCCAGAGAATTGCTGAAGAAATTAAACAGTTTGAAGGGGTAGAGGTACCGGTTGGTATTTTAGATATTACTCTCTACCGGGATGACCTATCTTCCTTAAGCCACCAACCGGTAGTTCATCAAACGGAAATAAATTTTCCAATAACAGGTAAAAAACTTGTTTTAGTAGATGACGTTTTGTATACGGGACGTACTGTGCGGGCAGCTCTTGATGCTTTAATGGATTTAGGTAGGCCAATGTTGGTACAACTAGCAGTTTTAATTGATCGGGGACATAGAGAAATACCGGTTCGCGCTGATTATGTGGGGAAAAATGTTCCAACCTCCAAAAAGGAAGTTATTCATGTTCATTTAGCTGATATCGATGGGGATGATGCGGTTTATATAATGGAAAAAGAAGATGAGTAGTAAAAGGCGACCCTTTTAAATAGGTCCGGAGAGGCCTAAAAGGGGTTGACGTACTTTGTTAACTCCCGGGGCCTTCCGGGAGTTTTTTTATAAGGAGGTTTTGGAGTGAAACGAAAACATTTACTTGGCCTTCAAGAACTGTCGGCAGAAGAAATTAATACGATTTTGGATACGGCTCGTCCAATGCGAGATATTATTATGAGGGATATTAAAAAAGTTCCAACATTAAGGGGAAAAACTGTAGCAACGCTTTTTTATGAACCATCAACTAGGACCCGCAGTTCTTTTGAATTAGCGGCGAAGTTTTTAAGTGCTGATACTTTGAGCTTAAACGTGGCGGTAAGCAGTGTCCAAAAGGGCGAATCCCTGATTGATACTGTTCGAACCATAGAAGCTATGGGAGTTGAAATATTAGTGGTGCGGCATCAGCAATCGGGAGTTCCCCAGTTTATTGCAGCCCATACCAAAATGTCAGTAATAAATGCCGGGGATGGATTTCACGAACATCCGACGCAGGCTTTACTTGACTTATATACAATAAAACAAAAATTTTATAAAATTAAAGACCTTAGAGTTGCAATCATTGGGGATATTTTTCATAGCCGGGTTGCCCGCTCTAATATTTGGGGGTTACTTAAACTAGGGGCAGAAGTTACCGTATGTGGACCGCCTTCGCTAATTCCGGTAGAAATATCTAAACTAGGAGTTAGGGTAGAAACAAACTTAGACCGAACTCTGGCCTGGGCAGATGTCATAAATGTTTTAAGAATTCAAAAAGAACGGCAGGATAAAGGCTACTTAACGGGCTTTGACGAATACCGGGATTGGTATGGAATTACCCGGGAAAAATTAAACCAGCTGCAAAACAAAAAAATATTAATTCTTCATCCTGGACCGATAAACCGCGGAGTGGAAATCGATGACTATGTAGCCGAAAGCCCGCAAGCGATGGTTAATGAGCAAGTAACCAATGGTGTAGCAGTTAGGATGGCGGTTTTATACCTGTTAGCGGGGGGAAGCGATAATGGCGTTACTATTTAAAAATGGCAATGTAATAGTGGGGGCAGATCAAGCCATTAAAAAATTAGATATCTTAATCGCTAAAGGACGAATTGTCGAAATAGCACCGGAGATTAAACAGGAAAAAGTAGAGGTTATTGACCTTGAAGGTAAATATTTAATCCCAGGGTTAATTGATATGCATGTTCATTTTCGTGACCCAGGATATACCCATAAAGAAGATATTAATTCGGGAAGTAAGGCTGCTCTAGCCGGTGGCTTTACCAGCGTTTTAATGATGCCCAACACTGACCCTCCGCCGGATAATCAAACCGTTGTTTATTACTGGAAAGAAAAAAGTAAAACTATCCCTCTAAATATCTTGTTTTCCGGTTGTCTTACCAAAGAAAGAGCTGGGCGGGAATTAAGTAAGCTACACGAACTTAAAGAAGCAGGAGCCGTTGCGGTTACCGATGATGGCAATTGGGTTACCGATGGGGCGTTATTAAGACATGCTTTGGAATACGCTAAAGCCCTAGAACTTTTAGTAATAACTCATGCGGAAGAACCGACGCTAGCTAATGGTGGTGTTATGAATGAGGGGTTCTGGTCAACGGTTTTGGGATTAAAAGGGATCCCAAAGGCCGCGGAAAACGTTGCCCTTTACCGGGACCTGCAAATTGCCAAATTAACGGGGGCGAAAATTCATATTGCTCATCTAAGCACTGCTGAAGGCGTTCAACTGGTGGCAGCAGCCAAACAAGAGGGAATTACAGTTACAGCTGAAGTTACTCCCCATCATTTAGTCTTAAATGATGAAGCTCTTAAAGATTATAATACAAACTTTAAAGTAAATCCTCCTTTAAGAAGTTTAGAAGACCAAAACGCTCTTTTAAAAGGATTGCTAAATGACAGTATTGATGTAATAGCTACTGATCATGCTCCTCATGCTCAATACGAAAAACTGGTGGAGTTTAATGATGCTCCTTTTGGCATGGAAGGTTTAGAAACTGCCTTTCCGGTGCTTTTTACCGAACTTGTAGCTTGTAAAAAAATTACCTTGGAAAAGCTTCTCACCAAGATGACGATAAATCCAGCTAAAATACTACAGTTAAAGGAACAGGGGGAAATTAAAAAAGGATATATCGCTAATTTAACGGTAATTGACCCCAGGCTGGAATTAAGAGTTACCAGTGATCTTTTAGTAAGTAAATCAAAGAATAATCCTTTTCTGGGGAAGGTCTTAAAGGGTTGGCCAGTGATGACAATTTATCAAGGAGAAATAGTTTACCAAAGAAAATAGAAAGGAGGGCACCGGGTTGAAAAAAGGGGTGCTAGTTTTAGAAGATGGATCTTTGTATGAGGGAGAGATTTTTGGTTATACTGGAGAAAACTTTGGTGAAGTGGTATTTAACACTGGAATGACAGGATATCAAGAAATTTTAACTGATCCCTCCTACGCCGGACAAATTATTGTTATGACTTACCCCCTAATTGGGAATTATGGCTATATTCCCGAAGACAGGGAAAGGGAGAGAAGTTTTGCCCGGGGCCTAGTAGTGAGGGAATTGTGTGATTATCCTAGTAACTGGCGTAAGCTGGAAAGATTGGAACAATTTCTTTATGAGGAAAAAATCATTACATTAGCGGGAGTTGATACTCGGGAAATAACTAAAAAAATTCGTTTTCACGGTGTCATGAAAGGTATTATTTCGGTTTTTCCAGAAAAATTAGCAGAATATAAAGAGAAGGTAAAATCTTTACCGGATATTTCCGGTCAACAGCTTGCTTATCAGGTGGCAGGAGATAAAATTGCTTATTATCCAGGTCAAAAACCCCGCTTGGTTTTAGTTGATTATGGGGCTAAAAATAGTATTTTGCACTCGTTGTTAAAAAGAGGAGCAGAGGTATACGTGGTGCCACCTAAAACTTCAGCCGAAGAAATATTAGCTCTTTCCCCGGAAGGATTAGTATTATCAAATGGTCCAGGGGATCCGGAAGATTTACAGGAAAGTATTTTAATTATAAAAAAGTTAATTGGCAAACTTCCAATATTAGGAATTTGTCTTGGCCATCAACTGCTGGCGTTAGCCCATGGAGCCCAAACTTATAAGTTAAAGTTTGGGCATCGTGGCAGCAATCATCCTGTTGTGGAAATCGATAGCCAAAGAGTATTTATTACCTCTCATAATCATGGTTTTGCGGTAAAAGAAGAGAGTTTAGCCGGAACAGGTCTTAAAGTTTGGTTTCGCAATTTAAATGATAATACCATTGAAGGTTTACGGAATAACCAGGATAAAATTCTCTCCGTCCAGTTTCACCCGGAAGCGGCTCCGGGACCTAATGATGCAGATTTTATCTTTGATTTGTTTTTAGAACTGCTATAAGGGGGGTACTCATGCCAAAAAGAACAGATATCCAAAAAGTTATGGTAATAGGCTCAGGACCAATTGTCATAGGACAAGCGGCGGAATTTGACTATGCTGGTACCCAGGCTTGTCGGGCTTTAAAAGAAGAAGGCTATGAGGTGGTCTTAGTTAACAGTAATCCAGCAACCATAATGACTGATGCCAATATTGCCGATAGAGTTTACCTTGAGCCTTTAACGGTGGAGTTTTTAGAGAAAGTTATTGTAAAAGAAAAGCCTCAGGGAATTGTCGCAACTTTAGGCGGTCAGGCGGGATTAAATTTAACTTTTGAGCTCTTTGAAAAGGGCATTTTACAGCGGGAAAAGGTTCAAATCCTTGGGACCTCTCTCTCAGCTATAAAAAAAGCGGAAGATCGGGAGCTTTTTAAGGAAACTATGCAAGCCATTGGAGAGCCGGTTCCAGAAAGTGCGATAGTCACCGATGAAGAAGAAGGTCTGAGCTTTGCTCGAAGTATTGGTTATCCAGTGATTATTCGCCCGGCTTATACCCTTGGGGGTTCTGGAGGAGGAATTGCGAATAACGACCATGAGTTTTTGGAAATATGCAAAAGAGGGCTTAAACAAAGTTTAATTCACCAGGTATTGGTGGAAAAGAGTGTTGCGGGCTGGAAAGAAATTGAGTATGAGGTTCTAAGGGATTCTAGGGATAATGCAATTATAGTTTGTAATATGGAAAATATTGACCCGGTAGGGGTGCATACCGGAGACTCAATTGTGGTAGCTCCTTCCCAAACTTTAGCCGACAAAGAATATCAACTTTTAAGAAATGCGGCGTTAAAAATCATCCGTGCTCTTAAAATAGAAGGTGGCTGTAATGTTCAGTTTGCCTTAGACCCAAATAGCTTTAAGTATTATGTAATTGAAGTAAATCCTAGAGTTTCTCGTTCCAGCGCTTTAGCATCTAAAGCAACAGGGTATCCCATTGCCAAGGTTGCGGCAAAAATTGCCGTAGGGCTAACACTACCAGAAATTACCAATGCTGTAACTGGTAAAACCACTGCGGCGTTTGAACCAGCTTTAGACTATGTAGTAGTAAAAATACCCCGGTGGCCTTTTGATAAGTTTAAGAGTATGGATAAAAGAATTGGTACTCAAATGAAGGCAACCGGTGAGGTAATGGGAATTGATCGAACTTTTGAAGGGGCTTTAAATAAAGCATTACGTTCATTAGAAATAGGTGTTGCTGGTCTTTTTAAGAAAGACTTGGATCCTACTAAACTTGAGGAAAAGCTAAAATACCCTGATGATGAGCGCCTCTTTTATGTGCGAGAAGCAATACTTCTAGGTTATAGCTTAGAGAAACTTCATAAACTTACAGGAATTGATGAGTTTTTCTTGAAAAAAATCGAAAATATCGTACGGTTTGAACAACGGATTGCTCAAGAAGAGTTAGCCCCGGAACTTTTATTGCAAGCAAAGAAAATGAATTTTTCCGACCGAGAAATTGCTGGCATTAAAGGGATGAAAGAAGAGGAAATAAGAAAATTACGGGAAAAATATGGGATAAAACCGGTATATAAAATGGTTGACACTTGTGCGGGAGAATTTGAAGCCAAGACTCCTTACTTTTATTCTACTTACGAAAAGGAAAATGAAGCCAGGGAAGTTACTGGCAAAAAAGCCTTGGTTTTAGGTTCTGGACCAATACGTATTGGTCAAGGAATTGAATTTGATTATTGTTCGGTACATGCGGTTTGGACATTAAGGGAAGAAGGATACAATGCAATTATCATTAATAACAATCCAGAGACTGTTAGCACTGATTTTGATACTTCCGACCGCCTGTATTTTGATCCGTTAACTTTTGAAGATGTGATAAATGTCATTGAAAAGGAAAAGCCAGAAGGGGTAGTGGTTCAATTTGGTGGGCAGACGGCTATAAATTTAGCCAAACCGCTCGCCCAGGAAGGAATAAAGCTTTACGGCAGTAGTATCGAGGCCATCGATACGGCTGAAGACCGGCAAAAATTTGACGCGTTTTTAAATATTTTAGGATTAAAACGACCCGCAGGAAGAGGAGTTTATACTATTTCCCAGGCAATTGAAACTGCAAAAGAAATAGGCTTTCCGGTAGTGGTACGTCCTTCATATGTCTTAGGAGGGCGGGCGATGGAGATTGTTTATGACGAAGAAGAATTAAAAAGTTATATGAGCTGGGCTGCCCAAATTTCGCCTGAACATCCGGTATTAATTGACCGCTATTTGGAAGGTTTGGAAATAGAGGTTGATGCTTTGGCAGACGGTTTTGAAGTTTTTATCCCGGGAATTATGGAACATATTGAACGGGCAGGGGTACATTCCGGGGATAGTATCGCTGTTTATCCTACCCTTCATTTAAACCCTGAGATGATTGATAGAATTTATGACTATACCAGGAAAATCGCCTTAGGTTTAGGAATTAAAGGGCTTTTAAACATTCAGTATGTGGTCTTTGAAAATGAACTTTATGTTTTAGAGGTAAATCCTAGGGCCAGTAGAACAATTCCTTTTTTAAGTAAAATAACGGGTGTTCCGATGGTTAAAATTGCAACACTGTTATCCTTGGGTAAAACCTTAAAGGAAATTGGTTATAAAGGAGGAATTTTACCACCGAGAAAATTGTGGGGCGTAAAGGCTCCAGTTTTCTCCTTTGCTAAACTTACCAATTTGGATGTAACTTTAGGACCAGAAATGAAATCTACCGGAGAGGTTATGGGGGTGGCGGAAACGTTTCCCGAAGCCCTTTATAAAGCTTTAATTGCAGCGGGAATAAAAGTGCCGTTAAAAGGCACTGTGCTGGCAACTATCTCCGACCGGGATAAAGAAGAAGCGTATCCGATTATTAAAAAATTTACTGACCTAGGATTTAGAATTTTTGCTACTGAGGGTACTGCAAGCTTTCTAGCCAGTAAGGGATTAGAAACGGTAAAAGTAAAAAAACTCTCTGAAGGCACTTATAATATTCTTGATTTGCTGCGTGATGACCAGATTCAGTTGGTTATCAACACCTTAACCTCCGGTAGCCAACCGGAAAAAGAAGGGTTTAGAATCCGCCGTACGGCGGTGGAATTGGGTGTTCCCTGTCTTACCTCTTTGGATACCGCCAGAGCTATGGCAAATATGTTAGGGTACTTGTTGAACAAGGAAGAAGAAATTAAGGTTTATGCTCTTCAAGACTACCATTAAGGAGAGAGCTTATGCAGGATTTAAAAGGTGTAGTGGTGGATAAACAGTTTATAACCGAGGAAATTTTTAAACTAAAAGTCTACCTTTCGGAAAAAATTTTAGCTTTTATCGATCCTGGAAGTTTTGCCATGCTCAAAGTTGAAGCTAAAGGGGTTTATTTGAGGCGCCCCTTTAGCTTTGCTGATTTAGATATAAAAACGGGCATGGTAACTTTTTATGTAAAAGTGGTTGGTAGGGGAACAAAAGCTCTGGGAGAGATAAATCCTGGCCAAGAAATTAGTATGCTCTTACCTTTAGGCCGGGGTTTTACCAGGAGGCCTGGGAAAAGTCTTCTTATTGCCGGTGGTATTGGAGTAGCTCCTTTAAATTTTCTTGCCAAGAGAATAATTGAAGATGGAGGAAAAGTAAGCTTTCTCTACGGCGTAAGAAATGCTCGGCAGTTTATTGCTGAAATCTATAGTAAATTTAAAAAGGAGATGGAAGTGTATTGTGAAGAGCCGGGCTTGGGAAATCGAGGGTCAGTTCGAGACGGGCTTTTAACTAAAGAAATTATGGCTTATGACCAAATTTACCTTTGCGGACCCATGGGGATGTTAAAGGCTGTAAAACCAATTCTCAAAGACTTTCCAGGGTTAATTGAAGTTTCCTTAGAAAGCTATATGGCATGTGGTTTTGGGGCCTGCTTGGGTTGTGCGGTTCAACTAAAAAATAAAGATGGGATAATTTACAAAAAAGTTTGTCAGGATGGACCTGTATTTAATTTTAAGGATGTGGTTTTATGAGTCTTATGGTTAACATTGGAGAACTTACCTTAAAAAATCCTGTGATGCCAGCTTCGGGAACTTTTGGATTTGGATTGGAGTTTAAAGATTTTTTTGATTTAAAAAAATTAGGGGCATTGGTGGTAAAAACTATTACCAAAAATCCCCGGCTTGGCAATGTTCCTCCTAGAGTTTTTGAACTTTCGTCCGGGCTTATTAATTCTATTGGACTTGCCAATCCAGGATGGGAATATTTTCGTGAAAAAATTTTACCCCAAATCAAAGCCTTACATGAGGTATTAATTTTAAACATTGCCGGTGAAAGTGTAGAAGAATTTGTATTTTTAGCCAATGAGGCGCAAAAATTTGAGGAAATAAAAGCTTTAGAACTAAATGTTTCCTGTCCAAACGTCAAAAAAGGTGGCATGGCTTTTGGTACAGATTTGGAAGCACTTAAACAAATTGTTTCTGCGGTTAGAAAAATTTACCGAAAGCCCATCATTGTTAAGCTTACTCCAAACGTAACGGACATTACTATTTTTGCTAAAGCTTCCGAAAATGCTGGAGCCGATGCTTTAACTTTAATCAATACTTTTACCGGTATGGTAATTGATGTTAAGAACAAAAAACCGCTTTTGGGTAATTTTTATGGTGGTGTATCCGGCCCTGCTATTCGTCCTATGGCGATAAAAATGGTTTATGATTGCTTTAAAGCTGTTTCCATTCCCATAATTGGAGTGGGAGGTATTGATAGTTTAGATGCGGCGCTGGAATTTATTATGGCCGGGGCGACTGCTGTTCAAGTTGGAAGTCAAAATCTCGTTGATCCTGGGTTTTTGCCGCGGTTAGTTGAACAATTAGAGCTTTACGTGAAGGATTCAGCGTTAGGAAATATTTCTGAATTAACCGGGATTGTTCATCGGGGGGGAGAAGGATGAATGAAAAATTAATTGTGGCTTTAGACGTCCCTGATAGGATTCAGGCTTTGGAAGTTGTGGAGGAACTAAAAGACACCGTTAACTTCTTTAAAGTTGGGATGGAACTTTTTTACCGCGAAGGGCCAAGGTTAATTGATGACCTCAAAAATTTAGGCTTAAAGGTATTTCTGGACTTAAAGCTTCATGATATTCCCAATACGGTTTCCCGGGCGCTAAAAAATTTAATTAATCTGGGAATTGATATGGTTAATGTCCATGCCCTTGGGGGGCAGGAAATGCTAAGGGCGGCGTATAGGGTAAAAAATGAAGCTTTAAAGAAAAATTGTAAAGTTCCTATTATTCTTGGGGTTACTGTTCTTACGAGCATGAACCAAAAGGCTTTAGAGCAAATCGGTTTAAAAATTGAGCTTTCGCATTTAGTTTCTCTTTTAGCCAAGGAGGCCAAAGATGCGGGTTTAGATGGTGTGGTAGCTTCAGCCTTAGAAGCGTCTTTTATAAAAAAACTATGTGGGCAGGATTTTATCACGGTAACTCCTGGAATTCGACGTTTGGAAGATGGAAATTTTGATCAAAAAAGGGTTGTAACCCCCAAAAGAGCTTTAGAACTTGGGGCAGATTATTTAGTAGTTGGTAGGCCAATTGTGGCAGCAATGAACCGAAAAATTGCTGCTAAAAAATACTTGGAGGAAATGGCAGGTGGGCTAAATGGACATTTATAACTTATTTCTCGAAAAAAAAGCGTTATTAGAAGGACATTTTAAATTATCTTCGGGCTTACATAGTGATAAATATTTCCAATGTGCTTTACTAACAGTTGAACCGGAAATTTCGCAAAAATTATGTGAGATCCTTGCGGAAAAATTAAATTCTAGCAAAATAAAAGCGGATCTTGTAATTGGGCCGGCAATTGGCGGCATAATCCTGGCCTATGAAATGGCAAGAGTATTAAAGTTGAAAGCTTTGTTTGCCGAACGGGAGGACGGCATGATGCGGCTAAGAAGAGGTTTTACCATAAAACCTGGCGAAAAAGTTATAGTAGTAGAAGATGTGGTAACTACCGGGGGTTCTACCAGGGAAGTAATCGAATTAATAAAAAGCTTAGGGGGAGAGGTTGTAGCAGTTGCTTCCCTGGTAGACCGTAGCGGTGGAACTGTGGACTTTGGTGTACCTTTTGAGTCTTTATTAACGATTAAAGTTAAAACGTATGCTCCTGAAAATTGTCCCCTATGTGCTCAGGGTTTACCGGTGGTAAAACCGGGAAGTCGTGTTTGAAGTAGCTTTAAATTAGGGTCAACAAAAATTGTTTTTTCATGCTGGTAGATGACAAAACCTGGTTTTGCCCCAACTGGTTTATGGACGTACTTGCGCAAGGTATAATCTACCGGTATTTTTTTACCAAAGCGGGCGCGGCTAAAAGTAGCGGCAATTACTGCAGCTTCAAGGATTGACTGTTCATCAGGAACTTTTTCGCATTTTAAAATGACGTGAGCTCCAGGAATATTTTTAGCATGAAACCAGAGGTCATTATCTTTAGCTACTTTAAATGTTAAATAATCATTTTGCCAATTGTTTTTGCCCACATAAACTTTATTTCCATTAGATGTAGTAAAGGTTAAAAAATTGGGTGGAGTTTTTTTAAGCTTTTTGCTTTTAGGGTTATTATCTATACCTAATTCTTGTTTAATTTCTTCTAAGTCTTCTAAGCTTCGAGCATCTTCCACTTGAAATTGTAGGGTTTTATAATATTCAAGTTCTTCTTGGGTTATCTGTAATTGGGTCTGGGCTATGTTAAGCCCTTTTTTTGCTTTTTGATACTTTTTATAAAAAAGTTCGGCGTTTTCTATGGGTGATTTTGCCGGATCTAAGGAAATCTCAATTGGCGTTCCGTCCCAATTTTGAAGCTTTACCCTAGAACTACCCTTTGCGACTTGGTGCTGAAAAGCTAAGAGCAAGTCGCCAAAATTTTTAAATTCTTGAGCATTTTCATATTCTTTTATTTTAGCCTTTAATTCAACTATTCGTTCTTGAAGGTTTTTTAGTTTTTTATTAATGGCATTTTTTAAGGTAAGCGTAAGGCTATCAAACTCACGCCGATAACGATGGTATAAATAGTATTGAGCACTTACCTCACAAGGCGAGCCGGGCTGTTTTACAAAATCTTTTAAGGATTTAAGTTCAAAGGGTGCCGGGTAAAAGGGAATGTTATCATTGAAATATAAAACTGGCATGGGATTTTTGTTTACTAAAGATATCAATGTTGCATAAAGTTCCTCAATTTGCTGGGTGCTCAGTTCTTTACAGGGTGTATCCGCCTTTAAATTTGTAAGAAAAAAAACTTCTTTAAGTAAAAAGGTACCTAGACCAATGATATGTCTTTTAAAAAAATCTCCCAGGGTTAAATTGGGGCTTTGGATAAAAAGTCTTAAAAAAGTTTCTAACGTTAAATTATTAAGGAGAAAGGCTTCAGGCTTTGGCGGAGGAATATACGGTTTTCCTGGTAGTACTTCCCGGTACCGGCTTTGGTTTTCGCCATAACGCTTAATAGCATCAACGATAATAAAGTCTTGATTTACCAGTAAAAGGTTACTGTGTTTCCCCATAATTTCAAGAAATAAATACACTTTTTCTGCGGTTTTGGGATCTAAAAATTCTAGACAAACATTTCGTTCCCAAGGTGGAACTTCAATTTTAAAAAGCCTTTTTCCTAATAGGAAATTTTGACATGAGTTTAAAAAGGGAGTGGTCATTTTGGAAGCAAAAAGGGAACTTTCGGTGATAAAAATTGCTGCGAAGTCGTTACTCGCTGAAAGATAAAGGTAACTTTCTCCAAATTTTGGGTGAAAAAAGTTTAGCAAAATTGAAAGTTTATCTAAATAGAATATTTGGTCTACGCGGTGCCCTGTTAAGTTTTGCGCTAATTCTTCCACAACAGCTTTTAAGAGTAGATAATTCATTTAAATACCTCCCCATTTATCGTAATCATAAAATTATTTTTTGGCAAGTATACAGTTTTTCTTAAATTAGCGAGGTTGACGAATAATTATAAAAAAATTATTATAAAAAAAATGGTTTTTTTAGGGAGGTTTAAAATGGAGTTTTTGAAAATGCATGGTTTGGGCAATGATTTTGTGGTAGTGGATGAAATTACAAATCCTAGCTTAGCCAACCAAAGTCTCCCGGAATTAGGGCGAAAAATTTGTGACCGGCGTTTTGGAATTGGTGCTGATGGTTTAGTGTTGTTGCTTCCATCGTCTAAAGCTGATTTTAGGATGAGAATTATTAATTCCGATGGTAGCGAGGCGGAAATGTGTGGTAATGCTATCCGGTGTGTTGCCCGCTATTACGTTGAAAAATATAAGCCGACAAAAAGGAGTTTAGCTGTCGAGACTTTAGCCGGAATTATTAAACCTGAGGTTCTAGAAAATAACTTAGTGCGGGTAGACATGGGCCGACCAATTTTAAAACCACAAGAAATACCGGTTGCGGTAGAAGAAGAGCCGGTTAATATACCCATAGAAGTATTGGGGCAGAAGTTTTATTTTACTGCGGTATCGATGGGGAATCCCCATGCGGTGATTTTTGTTGATTCTTTGGCTAAAATAGAATTAGAAAAAATAGGCCCGGCAATTGAAACACATCCCTTATTCCCCCGTAAAACCAATGTAGAATTTGTGGAAATAGAAAATTCAAAAAAAGTTAAAGTCTTAGTATGGGAGCGCGGAGCTGGAGCAACTCTGGCTTGCGGGACAGGGGCTTCGGCAGTGGTGGTGGCTGGTCGAATTTTAGGTCATTTAACAGAAGCGGTAGAGGTAATATTGCCCGGTGGAAGTTTATTTATTAACTGGAACTTTGGTGAAAGTGTATATATGACTGGCCCGGCTGAGATAGTATTTCGGGGAGAATATTATTTATAATTTCTTGCTAATAGATATAAATTTGGGAAAGGAGATGCCAAATGCTAGAAGCAACACGAGTTAGAAATTTACCACCTTATTTATTTGCTCGTATTGAAAAATTAATTGCCGAAAAAAAAGAAGCGGGTGTTGATGTTATAAGCCTGGGAATTGGCGATCCTGATCAACCAACTCCTCAGCACATAATTGAAGAACTTTACCAGGCTGCCCAAAATCCTGAAAACCATCAATATCCTTCTTCAGTAGGAATGCTTTCCTATCGTCAGGCGGTAGCTTCCTGGTATCAAAGAAGATTTGGAGTGGAATTAAATCCTAAAACCGAAGTAGTATCGCTTTTAGGTTCCAAAGAGGGAATTGCTCATATTTCCTGGTGTTATGTTGATCCTGGGGATGTGGTCTTGGTTCCGGATCCAGGATATCCGGTATATGAGGGTGGTACTATATTAGCTGGTGGTACCACATTTAAAATGCCTTTAGACCCTAAAAAGGGGTTTTTACCTGATTTAGAAAGTATTTCGGAAGAGGTTTTCCGCAAAGCTAAATTAATGTTTTTAAACTATCCCAATAATCCTACCGGGGCAGTTGCCAATCTCGAGTTTTTTGAAAAAGCGGTTTTCTTTGCTAAAAAATATGAGGTGTTAATTTGCCATGATGCTGCGTATTCGGAAATTACTTTTGATGGTTATCGGGCACCAAGCTTTTTAGAAGTAAGAGGGGCGAAAGATGTAGCTATAGAATTTCATTCTCTGTCTAAAACATACAATATGACTGGCTGGCGGATTGGTTGGGCTGTAGGGAATGCTAAAGCGATTGATGCTTTGGGTCGGCTAAAGTCTAATATTGATTCCGGAGTATTTCAAGCTATTCAATATGCCGGTATTAAAGCTTTGGAAGGCCCCCAAGATGTGGTTGGCGAACTTTGTGAACTTTATGCCAAGAGACGGGATTTAGTAATTGACACCTTAAATAAATTGGGGTGGAATTTACAAAAACCAAAAGGTACTTTTTATATCTGGGCGCCAGTTCCCAAAGGATTTACCTCAGCTAGCTTTGCTGAATATTTAATTGAAAAAGCTGGAGTAGTGGTAACTCCCGGAAATGGTTATGGAACCGCCGGGGAAGGTTATTTTAGAATTTCTTTAACTCTAGCAACAGAAAGATTAATTGAAGCGTTAAAAAGAATAGAGCAACATTTAGGTAAAGTAGAATTTTAGTTTTTAATGTCCATCCCTCGGTTTTGAGGGAGTGGACTTTTTTCATGAAAAATTCAAGGGGTGAGATTGATGTTTTCAGAGCGCGCCAAACTAATTGGGGAGTCTCCAACTTTAGCAATTGATAAAAAGGCAAAAGAGCTTATAAATAAAGGGGAAAAAGTGATAAATTTTGGGGTTGGGGAGCCTGATTTCGATACACCGGAATATATAAAAGAGGCGGCAATTAATGCCTTAAAACAGGGGAAAACTAAGTATACTCCGGTGGGAGGGATTTCAGAGCTTAGGGAAAAAATAGCTGAATATGTGACCAAGCGAACCGGTTTAAAATATGAAGAAAAAGAAGTAGTGGTAACTTGTGGCGCCAAACATGGTCTTTATAATATTTTTCAAATTCTTTTAAACCCTGGGGATGAAGTTTTAATTCCCGTTCCCTACTGGGTAAGTTATGTTGAACAGGTAAAATTGGCGGGTGGAATCCCGGTTTTCGTTCCTACAGAAGAAAACTTTAAACTTAGACCAGATAAGTTAAAGGATTTTTTTACTCCAAAGACCAAGGCAATTATTTTAAATTCTCCTTCAAATCCTACGGGAGTTGTTTATTCTTTTGCTGAGTTAAAGAAAATTGGGCAGGTTATAAAAAACACGGATATATATGTCATTGCCGATGAAATTTATGAGCGAATTTATTTTAACGCAAAGCCAGAAAGTTTTGTAACTGCTAATCCAGAGTTAAAAGAAAAGACCTTTATTGTCAATGGTTTTTCCAAAAGCCACAGCATGACTGGTTGGCGTTTGGGTTATGTGGCTACTGCAAGTAATTATGCTTCTAAACTAATTGAGTTACAAAGTCACCAGACTTCTAATCCTACTTCTTTTGCCCAGTGGGGGGCGTTAGCTGCCTTAAATGCTGAAGATGAAAAGGTAGAACAGATGGTTAAAGAATTTAAAAAACGCCGGGATTATGTATTAGCTAGACTCCAGGAATTAAATCTCAAAGTTATTAAACCGGAAGGTGCTTTTTACATCTTTCCTCAAATAGACCAATATTTTGGGAAAAAACATTTAGGGCGGATGATAAATTCTAGTACCGATTTTGCCCAAATTATGTTAGAGTATTACATGGTAGCTATGGTTCCGGGAATTGCCTTTGGGGATGACCGTTTTGTCCGCCTATCCTATGCTTTGAGTCTAGAAGATATAAAAGAAGGATTAGACCGCTTGGCAAAATTTCTTACAAATTTAGAGTAGGGGATGTTTTGGATGCAAAGTATGACTGGGTATGGCCGAGCCGAAAGTATTTCCGAGTTTGGCCGCATTTTGGTAGAACTCAGGGGAGTAAACCATAAATATCTTGAAATAAATATTAAACTCCCCCGGCGTTATTTTTTTCTTGAAGAAAAAATCAAAAAAGTTGTTCAGGCTAAAGTTTTTAGAGGTAAGGTGGATCTTTTTGTCACAGTTGAAGAGGCATTAAGCAAAAATGTAAAGCTTGATGTGAATCTTGTTTATGAATATTATAACGAGTTAAAAAAAATTGGCGAAGCTCTGGGGCTAAATTCAGAAATTGAAATTGAGGATCTTTTAATGTTACCAGATATCTTTAAAATAACCGAACCGGAAGTTGACGAAGAGCTTCTCTGGAATTATTTTTTGGTTCCCTTAAATGAAGCTTTAGGGAAATTTGTAGCTATGCGTTGGGAAGAAGGTAGTCGTTTAAAAGAGGATTTAGAGGTAAAGATAAGTTTTATTAAAAACATAGTTTCCGAGTTAGAATTACGTGCCCCGGAACTTCCAAAAGAATATCGAGAAAAGCTTTTAAAAAAATTAAAGGACTGGGGGACAATTGATATTCCTGAAGAGAGGATATTACAGGAAGTACTTTTGTATACCGATAAAGTTAGTATTGACGAAGAGATTACCCGTTTAAAAAGCCACCTTACCGCTTTTCTGAGCGTTTTAAACGATCCGGGACCGGTTGGGAAAAAGCTGGATTTTATTATTCAAGAAATGTTTAGGGAAACCAATACAATTGGTTCCAAAGCTAATGACCTTTTTATATCGGAAAAAGTAGTAATTTTAAAAAGCGAGCTTGAAAAAATTAGAGAACAAGTTCAAAATATAGAGTAAAGGAGGGAAATTCGTGGAAATTAAGTTTATTAACATTGGATTTGGTAATATAGTATCGGCTAATCGCATCATTTCTATAGTAAGTCCAGAATCGGCTCCCATAAAACGGATAATTTCCGAAGCTAGGGACAAGGGAATGTTAATCGATGCAACTTATGGCCGCAGAACCCGGGCGGTTATTATAATGGATAGTGACCATGTGATTTTATCGGCAGTCCAGCCGGAAACGGTTGCTCATCGACTCACCAACAAAGAAAGTCAAGAGGAAAACTTTTAACAGAGAAGGAGAAACTATGCAGAAAGGAATGTTGTTGGTAGTTTCCGGGCCTTCTGGTGCAGGAAAAGGTACAATATGTCAGGAAATCCGGAAGAGAAATCCCAATCTTTTTTATTCCATTTCAGCAACTACCCGGGAAAAAAGAGTAGGAGAAATCGAGGGTGTCCATTATTATTTTATTGATCGTGCTAAATTTGAGCAAATGATTTCCAATAAAGAATTTTTGGAATGGGCAGATGTTTATGGCAATTATTACGGGACTCCCAAAAAACCAGTTTTTGAAGCATTAGCTCGGGGCCAGGACGTTATTCTGGAAATTGATATTAAAGGTGCAAGACAAGTAAAAAAGAGTTATCCCGAAGGGATTTTTGTTTTTATTTTACCTCCTTCTATAGCGATCCTTGAGGAAAGGTTACGTAAAAGAGGAACTGACCGCGAGGAAATTATTGCTAAACGGATGAAGATGGCTCGCGAGGAAATTGCTAATTGTGACTGGTATGATTATTTAATTTTAAATGATGATATTGACGCAGCTGTAAAAAGTTTAGAAGCGGTGATCATTGCAGAGAAATTAAGACCGAAAAGAGTTAATTATAAAGTTTTATTAGAAGGAGGGAGTTTAAAACGATGAATCAACCTTCACTGGATATTTTAATGCAAAAGGCTGATAGCCGTTATACTTTAGTAGTGGCTACTGCTAAAAGGGCTAGACAAATTACCGCCGGGGAAGCGAGCAAGATGAAGCATGTTTCAAATAAAGCGGTGACTATTGCCTTGCATGAAATTGGCAATGATCTAATTACTTATCAGCGTATTAAGTCCCAAAATAAATAAGGGGGAGCAATTAGTGGCTTCTGGCAAAATAATTTTGGGTATTACGGGGGGCATAGCCGCTTACAAAACGGTAGAGTTAGCCCGGGGATTAACTAAAAAAGGATATGAAGTGTATCCAGTATTAACTGCTGGCGCAGAAAATTTCGTAACTCCCCTTTCCCTGGCTACCGTTACTGGTAACAAAGTCTTAAAAGAAACCTTTACCGAAGAGGAACCAATTCTTCACATAAAACTAACCGATGAAGCTGACTTAATTATAATTGCTCCTGCTACAGCCAATATTATTGGTAAAATTGCCGCAGGGATTGCGGACGATTTATTAACTACTATTGTTGCTGCCAAAAATTGTCCGGTTTTGCTTTGTCCTGCTATGAATACGCGAATGTACCAAAATTCGATTGTGCAGGATAATCTAAACCGCTTAAAAGGACATGGTTTTTTTCTTTTAGAGCCAGATTCAGGGAATCTGGCTTGCGGTCATGAAGGCCCGGGGAGACTTCCAGAGGTGCAGCAAATTATTGCAGAGGTAGAAAAAATTCTAAGCGATAAATTGTTGACAGGAGTAAAGGTGCTGGTTACTGCTGGGCCGACACGAGAATATATTGATCCGGTAAGATTTATTACAAACAAAAGTTCTGGAAAAATGGGCTTTGCCCTTGCCCAAGCTTTTAGGGATTTAGGGGCCGAAGTATATTTGGTTTCTGGGCCTGTTAGCATAAAGCCGCCTTTTGGAATTACCTATATTCCTGTGGAAACTACGGAGGAAATGGCAAATAAGGTCGAGGGACTTTTTGAACAAGTTCATATTGTCGTTATGGCAGCAGCAGTGGCTGATTTTAGGCCTAAAGTTACCTACCAACAAAAATTACCCAAGGAAAATTCTACATCTATTGACTTTGTCAAAACCAAAGATATTTTAAAATCTTTGGGGCAACGGAAAGGACGAAAGTTTTTAGTAGGCTTTGCTGCCCAAACTCATGATCTTGAAAATTATGCTAGACAAAAACTTATTGAAAAAAATTTAGATTTAATTGCTGCCAATGATGTTTCAAGATCTGATGTGGGCTTTGATTCCGAGGAAAATGAATTATTGGTATTTACCAGAGATGGAAGAAAAATATTTTTTTCCCGCGAAAGTAAAAAGATTGTTGCCCAAAAACTTGCCCAATTAATTGGTGAAATGTACCTAAATAAACAAAACGAAAAAGGTTAAACCTTTTTCGTTTTTAATTATTTTAAGGGGGTAGTTTATGGCTACCTATGCCCAGGTTGCTTTATTGCGACCTTCCCGGTACTTGGACCTGCTTTATACCTATAAAATACCTTATGAAGCCAATGAAATTTCCATTGGGGCTAGGGTTAAAATAAATTTTAATAACCGTATTGAGGAAGGTTTTATCTTTTCGCTCTCAACAGAAAATACTTATCAAGGGGAAGTTAAACCTATTCTAGAAATTCTACCGAAAGATTTATGGCTTACCCCTGAATTAGTTGAGCTTATAAAATGGGTTTCCGAATATTATTTATGTTCGATAACGGAAGCATTAAATTTAGTATCTTCTCCAGAAAAAATCTACCTACCTTCTGAAGTATTATGTGCAGTGGTTGACGAACACCGTTTAAAACAAAAAGTTGAGAAAAGCAAGTGTTTAAAAAACGATAAAGCGCTCGCAAATTTACTAAAAGAAAAAAGTGGCTGGCTGAAAAACTCCGTTAGGGTACGAAAATTAATTGCTGAAGGATTGCTTACTGTCATAGAAAAGAAGTTACCTGCTCCACCAGAGATAGTGCTTTCGGATAGCCAAAGCAGTGTTTATCGGAGAATTGTTCACGATTTGGGAAAAGATTTTGTTGGGTTATTACACGGGGTTACGGGTAGCGGTAAAACGGAGATTTACTTAAAATTAGCCGGAGATGTTATTAAACAGGGAAAGCAAGTTTTGTTTTTACTGCCTGAAATTGGAATTACCACCCAAATGGTTGCGAGAGTAAAAAAATATTTCCCTGATCACACTTTAGTTTACCATAGCCGCTTAAATTCAAGGGAAAAGTTTTTTGTTTGGCATGAAGTGAGGCAAGGGAAACCGGTTTTGGTGCTAGGCCCCCGATCGGCTGCTTTTTTACCTTTTATAAAATTAGGACTGATTATCCTTGATGAGGAACACGAATTAAGTTATAAACAAGAAGAATCACCTAAATATCATGTGCGGGAAGTAGTGTACTGGCGGGCCAAAAGGTTAGGAGTACCGCTTTTGCTTGGAACAGCGACTCCATCCTTGGAAACATATGCAGCTGTTTTATCCGGGGCCATTAAATATTATCGTTTGGAAAAACGTTATCAAAATCGCCCCAGTCCTAAAATATTTATAGTTGATATGTTTAAAGAGGCCAAGGAAGGTAATACGGGAATTATCAGTAGAACTTTAAACCAAAAAATTGAAGAACGGCTAGTTAAAGGTGAACAGGTATTTTTATTTTTAAACCGTCGGGGTTTTGCTCCTACCATTATGTGTCGAAGTTGTGGCTATTTTTACCGATGCCCGGATTGTGATGTGGCAGTTACTTATCATAAGGAGGAAAAGAATTTTCAGTGTCATTATTGTGGTAAAAAAATTGTTGCCACCCGGAAATGTCCCGTTTGCCAAGAAAATTCTCTTGATTTGTACGGTTATGGAACGGAAAGGGTTGAAGAAGAATTACAGCGTTTGTATCAAGCTCGTATTTTAAGAGTAGATTATGATACAATGAAAGGTAAAGATAGTTATGAAAAAATAATTTTAGCGATGAAGAGAAAAGAAGTGGATATTTTAGTTGGAACGCAGATGCTTGCGAAAGGTTTCGACTTTCCCGATTTAACTCTAGTTGGGGTATTAAATGCCGATCAAAGCTTAAATTTACCGGATTTTCGTGCAGGAGAAAGAAGTTTTAATCTCCTAACCCAGGTAGCTGGAAGAGCCGGGAGGGGAATTGTTCCGGGAGAAGTGGTAATCCAAACCTTTAATCCGGAAAATTATGTTTTAAAAGCAGTAAAAGATGGTAATTATCAGCAATACGCGTTAAAAGAGCTCTTTAATCGAAAACTGGCGGGCTATCCCCCTTTTAACAAGATATTTAGGATAATTATTGCTGGAAGGGATGAGCAACTGATTTTAGAAGGGGCAAAATGTTTTGCAGATTTATTGAAATTTAACAGTGAACGATTAAAAGCCAATATCGAAATAATAGGGCCGGCATCAGCTCCCTATTATAAGTTAAAACGAAACTACCGTTATCATATTTTAATAAAGGGAAATAAAGGTAATATTGCCCGGGAGGTATTAAAGAATGTGGTTTTGGAGTTTAAAACCACAAGTTTTTACTCTAAATTAACTTTAGCCCTTGATTTAAGTCCACAAATCTTTTTTTAAAGGAGGCAAAAGAGTGGCGGTTTACAAAGTGGTGGAAATTGGTGATCCTGTTTTAAAAGAAATAGCCAAACCAATAAAAGAGATTACTCCAAATGTAATAAAGCTTTTAGAAAATATGGCAGATACGATGTATGCTTACGATGGGGTTGGCCTTGCGGCACCGCAAATTGGGGTTAGTAAAAGAGCAATAGTGGTAGATGTGGGCGAAGGTTTAATAGAGTTAATTAATCCTGAGATTGTGGCTTTTTCTGGCGAAGAAAAGGATGTGGAAGGTTGCCTTAGTATTCCGGGGGTACAGGGAGAAGTAGTGCGTTCCCAGAAAGTTACAGTTAAGGGTTTAAACCGGCACGGTGAGGAAATTATTATTTCGGCCGAAGGTTTATTAGCGCGGGCGTTTCAACACGAAATTGATCATTTAAATGGCATTTTATTTGTCGAAAAAGCGGATAATATTATAAGGAAGGGACGTTAAATGCGGGTTGTTTACATGGGAACCCCGGAGTTTGCAGTAAAGCCTTTAGAAAAGCTAGCTATACAGCATGAAATAGTCCTGGTAGTTACTAAGCCGGATACTATAGCTGGAAGGGGAAAAAAGCTAACTTCCTCTCCGGTTAAACTTTTTGCAAAAAAGCACGAATTAAAAGTTATAGAACCTTTAAGGCTTACCGCTGAAGTAGCTCAGGAAATTGCCAGTACAAAACCGGACGTTATTGTTGTTGCAGCCTATGGAAAGCTTTTGCCTAAAGAGATTTTGGCACTTCCTCCCTATGGTTGCTTAAATATTCATGCCTCCCTTCTTCCTTTTTACCGGGGTGCGGCACCTATTGAAAGATGCTTAATGGCTGGAGAAAAAGAGACAGGAGTTACTATAATGTATATGAATGAAGGGCTTGACACCGGTGATATTGCCTTACAGGAAAAAGTTTCAATTGAACCAGAAATCACCGGGGGAGAACTGCGGGAAATTCTAGCAACGTTAGGGGCGGACTTAATACTTGAAGCCTTAAAACAACTAGAGGTGGGACAGCTTCCCCGCATACCTCAAGACCACCGAATTGCAACATATGCTCCGCCCCTTAAAAAAGAAGACGAAATCATCAACTGGTACTTACCAGCGGAAAAAATTTATAACCAGATACGAGCGTTAAACCCTATACCTGGTGGCTTTACGGTTTTTCGCGGCAGAAAGCTTAAAATTTGGAAAGCAAAAATTTTTCAAAACAAACAAGTTTTTACACCGGGCGAAATTATCTTTGCCGACCGGATAAAGGGACTTCAAGTTGCTACCGGTGAAAATATACTGCAAATCCTAGAAGTTCAGCCAGAAGGTAGTAGAAAAATGACCTGGGAAAGCTTTTTAAATGGCTACAAACCGGTAAAGGGCGAAACCTTTTCAAGTCTAAGTTGGGGATAAAAAATGATTAACTTTTATAAACACAAAATATTTCTAAAATCCTTTTTAAAACTTGATGTAAAAAAAGATATACAAAAATTTGTTGCTTTAGTAAATCAAGCGACTTTAAAAGAAGGGCCTTTTGCGCCGGAAAAAGTGTTGGTGTTGCTCCCCCATTGTTTACAGAAAGCTGATTGTCTTTATAAAATTACTTATGATATGGGAAATTGTCGGGAATGTCAACGTTGCCCTATAGGTATTTTAAAAGCTTTTGCCCGGTTTAAAAGGCTAAATATCGCTGTAGCTGCTGGAGGCACTGCGGCTAGACGCATTGTTCAGAAGATCAAACCCGAAGTAGTGCTTGCAGTTGCTTGCGAGTGGGATTTGTTTTTAGGTATTAATGATATTTCTGTACCGGCGGTTGGCCTTCTTAATCTTCGACCGAAAGGACCTTGCTTTGAAACATTGGTAGAATTGGATAAACTTTATTCTTATATAAACCAATTAGTTTGGTAGGTGCGTTTGGTGAATTTAAGAGAACTGGTTATTAAAATCCTTGTAGAGGTGGAAAAAAATCATTCTTATGCTAACTTATTACTGCCAAAGGTAATTAAGAAACTTCCTAAAAAAGAAGATCGGGACTTTGTCTTAGAGCTTACCTATGGGGTTATCAAGCAAATAATGTTTTTGGATTATATGGCGGAGAAACTCCTAAAGAAAAGGAGTAAACTTCCGCCTTTTGTCGTAAATGCCCTGCGGGTTGGTTTATATCAGTTATACTTTTTGGATAAAGTGCCAACCTATGCGGCTATTAATGAAACCGTTGAGGCGGTTAAGAAAAATTATCGGGAATTTAGTGGGCTGGTTAATGGAGTTTTGCGAAATTTCTTGCGGAATAAAGATGAAATTATTAAAGTTACTTCAGAGGATTCGGTAAAATATTTAGCAATAACTTATTCTCACCCTGAATGGATGGTTGAGCGCTGGCTTAAACAATTTGGTTATTCCAGGACTGAAGAGATATTAAAGTACAATAATGGCCACCCGAATTTAGCTCTTAGAATTAATACGTTAAAAGTAGCTCCCAAAGCTTATGGAAAACTTTTAACTGAAAAAGGGATTAATTTTAAAAGTTTGCCTTTCGTCCCAGAAGCTATCATTATTTTGGACAGAATAGGGGTTACCGAGCTTCCAGGTTTTAACGAAGGCTTGTTTTACATTCAGGATATCGGATCAATATTAATTGCTTATTTGGTTAATCCTGAGCCAAATTCTGTAGGCATCGATGCCTGTGCCGCACCAGGAGGAAAAACAACCCATTTAGCACAGCTTATGCAAAATCAGGGTGTAATATATGCCTTTGACCTTCATTCCCATAGAATTAAGCTTGTGGAAGAAAATGCTCGCCGGCTAGGAGTAGAAATTATTCGGTGTGCAACCGCTGATGCTACAAAATTGCGGCTACCGGAAGAAAATCGAATAGACTGGATTTTAGCAGATGTACCGTGTTCAGGAACTGGTGTACTGGCCCGGCGCCCCGATGCCCGCTGGCAAAAAAGTCCTGATGAGATAATAAAACTTTCTCAATATCAGTTGGAAATTTTAACGCATTTAGCAATGCTTTTACCCCCTGGAGGAATAATAGTTTATTCAACCTGCAGTCTTGAATATGAAGAAAACGAAGGGGTTATTGAAAACTTTTTCAAACGTCATTCTAACTTTACTTTAATAAAGCCACCGGAACTTTTTTATAATTTAGGAGTTATAAGTAAAGAGTTTTATGTTCGAATGCTTCCAGGAGAATTAGGAGATGGGTTTTTTGGAGCAAAACTTTTAAAGCTTAAATAAGGCGGGGATTTGATGAAAGTATTTCTGGAAACTTCGGTAGATGATATAATGAGCTGGCTTGCACTTAATCAAGAAAAACCTTTTCGTTTAAAACAACTGAATGAATGGATTTTTAAAAAAGGGGAACTGGATTTTAATAAGATGACAAACCTTCCCAGCAAATTAAGAGAGAAATTAGCTGAATATTTTCTTTTACCCTCGGCGAAAGTAATTCATCGCAAAAGTTCACGGGACGGTCAAAGTATTAAATACTTATTAAAATTAAAAGACGGTATGGGGATAGAGGCGGTTTTACTTAAATACCGGTATGGAAATACCCTTTGTGTTTCTACCCAGGTTGGTTGCAAAATGGGGTGTAAATTTTGTGCTACTGGCCTTGGGGGGTTTTCCCGAAATTTAACGTCGGGTGAAATGTTAGAACAACTTTTGTTACTGCAAAAGGACAGCCAAGAAAAAATTAACCGGATCGTTTTAATGGGAAGCGGCGAACCGCTTGATAATTATGAGGAAGTAGTTAAATTTATTAAAAGGGTCAATGAAAAAGACAACTTTAATATTAGTTTTCGTAAAATTACGGTTTCGACGTGTGGGATTGTTCCTAAAATAAGACAGCTTGCCGAGGAAAATTTACCAGTTACTTTAGCGATCTCGCTCCATGCTCCAGAAGATAGTTTGAGGAATGAACTTTTGCCGATTAATAAACGTTGGGGTTTAGAGGAGCTTTTAAGCGCTGCCTGGTATTTTATTGAGAAAACTGGTAGAAGGGTAAGCTTTGAATATGCCCTCATTGAAGGTGTTAATGATTCTCCAAATTATGCCTTAAAGCTTGCTACTTTATTAAAAGGAAAGCTTGTTCATGTAAATTTAATCCCTTACAATAAAATTGGTGGACAAAATTTTAAAACTTCCAGTGACGAAAAAATAGAAAAGTTTAAAGAAATTTTAAAGAAAGCAGCAATACCTGTGACTGTTCGCCGGGAATTAGGCGATGAAATTGAAGGAGCTTGTGGGCAGTTAAAAGCAAAATATTTTGGGGTGTAACAATGAAAATCATTGGGAGATCTGTTAAAGGGCCGGTGCGTGCCCAAAATGAAGATGCTTATTATATTGATGAAAATAATGCTATCTGGGCAGTTGCTGATGGTATGGGGGGCCATACCGGTGGGGCGATTGCCAGTCAATTAGCAGTAAAAGTTGTTGCTGACTATTTTTTAAGTACTTCTGTTGCTGATATTACTGATCCAGAGAAAGAGATTCAACAAGTTTTTCAAATTATTAATAGAAAGATTAAAGAAAAACAAAATATAGATGCTGACTTGAAAGAAATGGGTACTACATTGACCTTAGGTATGCTACGTAATGCTTATCTTTTTATTGGTCATATAGGTGATAGCCGTGCTTATGTTTTTAGGGCTAATAAACTAACAAGGCTTACCCAAGATCATACTTACGTAGCAAAAATGGTTTCGCAAGGGATTTTAACGGAAAAAGATGCTATTTCTCATCCCTACCGGCATCTTCTCATAAAAGCCTTAGATGGAGCAAATAATGAAGTAGACATTGTGAAATTTAAAGTACAAGCAAACGACCTTTATCTTTTTTGTACTGACGGTTTATTAGATGGGATAAGCGAAACAGAAATCGAGGCAATTATTGAAAAAAACGGTACAGAAGATTTGGAGCAACTGGCTGAGGAGCTAATTTCGGGAACTTTAGCTAAAGGTTCCCGGGATAATATTACGGTAGTTCTTGCCCGTTATGACGATGGGAGAGAGGTGGAGAAATGATCGGCAGAATATTAGCCGGTAGGTATAAAATTATTGAACCTTTAGGTGGCGGGGGAATGGCGGTTGTTTATAAAGGCCAGGATTTACTTTTAAACCGCTATGTTACTATAAAAATTCTTCGCCCCGAATTTACTAGTGATGAAGAGTTTGTAGAAAGATTTAACCGAGAGGCTAAAGCGCTAGCCAGCCTTTCCCATCCCAATATTGTCAATATTTACGATGTAGGAAAGGAAAATGATACTTACTTTTTAGTAATGGAATATGTCGAAGGAAGAAATTTAAAAGATATTATTAAAGATAAACCTTTAGGTTTAAGAGAAAGCGTCCGCATTATTTTACAAGTAGCCTTGGCTTTAGGTCATGCTCACCAACACGGCATTTTACACCGGGACGTTAAACCCCAAAATATTATCATTACCCCGGAAGGAATTGCGAAATTAACAGACTTTGGCATTGCTGGAAATGTAAGTTCATCTACTATAAATAACTCTAAAGAAATCATGGGTTCGGTTCATTATTTATCTCCGGAGCAAGCTAAAGGAGAAAGTTTAACCTTTGCTTCTGACCTCTATTCTCTAGGAGTTGTTTTTTACGAATTGGTTGCGAAAAGACTACCTTTTACAGGGGATTCACCGATAGCGGTAGCCTTGAAACAAATCAATGATTTACCCCAACCCCCCTCATATTTTAATAAAAAAATACCTTCTGAAATTGACCGGATTATTTTAAAATTATTAAGCAAAAAGCCGGAACAAAGGTTTAATTCTGCTTATGAATTAATTGCTGTTTTAAAAAGGTTAGACTTGCCTCAAGAGGATAGTGAAGATGACCATACGATGACTATCATTTTAGATAAAAACCAGTTATCAGACGCTAGGAGTAAAAAAAAGTTAAAACCGGTAGGTATATTGGCCATAGCGGTTTTAATATTTGCCGTAGTTGGTGTTTTGGTTTATTTTCTTTATAATTACTTAAATGTCAAGGAAGCTACCGTACCGGATGTTCGGGGGCTTGGAATTATTGAGGCTAAACAAAAGTTAGTCGAACTAGGATTTCAAAATATAAATATTTCTTCTACCTACCATGATACCATTCCTAAAGATAAAGTAATTTCTATCGATCCTATGCCCGGGGAAAGGGTTAAGGTAGTTCGACCAATTTACTTAGTTGTAAGTAAAGGTAAAGAAATAGTATTGGTTCCAGATGTACGCGAAAAAAGTATTGAAGATGCCCGGGTGGCGTTAGAAAATGCTGGTTTAGCAGTGGGAGAAATTAGCGAAATATATGATGAACGGTTGCCGGCTGGAACTGTAATTGAACAGGATCCGGAACCAAACACCGAGATAGAAAAAGGCTCTAAAATCAAACTCATTTTAAGTAAAGGCGCAAAACCAGCCTGGGTTACGGTACCGGATTTATTAGGTAAGCAAATCGAAGAGGCTAGAAAGGCTTTACAACAGTCAAAATTAGTCCTTGACGATTCTATTAAAGAAGTGGATAGTATTGATTATTTCGCTGGCCAAATTGTTTCCCAGGCACCTTCTCCAGGAAGCTTGGTGGAGGAAGGTTCAAAAATCAAGGTGACCGTATCTAGAGGGCCTGGACCAGTTAGAAAATCAGTATTAGTTACTTTAGAAATACCCAATGATGGCAATAAACATTCGGTAAAGATAGTTGTAAAAGATGTAAGACCCTCGGAAGTAATTGCGTATGCCAATGACAGTGAAGAACCCGGTACAGTCCTTGAAAAAGAAGTATTTTATTATGGAAAAGGAAAAATAAAAGTTTATTTAGACGAAATAGTTATTGAGGAAAAGGAGGTAAACTAACGTCGTTGGAAGGATTAGTGATAAAAAATTATGCAGGGTTTTATTATGTTGATACCGGAAAGATAATTTATAGGTGTAAAGCTAGAGGAAAATTTAAAAAAGATAATATTAAAATTTTAACAGGAGACCGGGTTGTTATCTCGGTACTCATTCCTGATTCTGAAGGGGTAATTGAAAGCTTACTTCCTAGAAAAAATGAACTAATAAGACCTCCTATTGCTAATGTTGATCAGGTTTTACTGGTGTTTTCTTTTGCTAATCCTTCTCCTAATTCTGAATTAATCGATCGCTTGTTAGTCATGGCAGGAGCTGCAGACTTGGACGTGGTCTTAGTGTTTAATAAAAGTGATTTAGCTGTCTTAGAAAGTCAACAACTCTTTGAATATTATCGGCGAATCTTACCCAAAACAGTAGCAATTTCAGCTCATGCTGAAATAGGTATTGACCACTTAATGAATTATTTAAAGCACAAAATATCCGTTTTAGCTGGACCTTCCGGAGTTGGGAAAAGCACTTTAGTTAATAGACTTGTGCCTGGAGCAAAGTTGGTCACTGGTGAAGTAAGTCCAAAAATTGGACGAGGGAGACATACTACAAGACACGTTGAATTAATAAAACTTCCCTTGGGTGGATTTTTAGCGGATACTCCTGGTTTTAGTAATTTAAATTTGCCTGAAATTGATAAAAAAGATTTGCAAAATTATTTTCCTGAAATTAAAGAAAACCGTATCTTCTGTCATTATCCCGATTGTTTACATGTAAAAGAACCGGAATGCCGAATTCGAGAGCTTATACATAAAGGGGAAATTCCCTCCTTTCGCTATGAAAATTACAAAGCCTTTTTAGAAGAAATATCTCAACGGGAAAGGAGTTATTAGTTTGCCAATTGAAATTGCACCCTCAATTTTAAATGCTGACTTTAGTAACTTGGAATTGGTCATTAAACAGCTAGAACAAAGCGGTGTAAAGTATTTACACCTCGACATTATGGATGGTCACTTTGTTCCTAATTTGACTTTTGGTCCGCCGGTAGTTAAAAGTTTACGTTCCAAAACTAAATTAATTTTTGATGTCCATTTAATGGTGGAAAAACCTGAATTATTAATTGAACCGTTTGTCGACGCCGGAGCGGATTTTATTACGGTGCACTGGGAGAGCACTAAACATCCACACCGGCTTTTGCAAAAAATTAGAAGTTTTGAAAAAAAAACGGGGCTTGCTTTAAACCCTGCAACGTTGCCTGATAATTTGGAATATCTTATGGAACTTCTAGATTTAATATTAATTATGTCGGTTAACCCTGGTTTTGGAGGACAAAGTTTTATTCCAAGTCAAATTAACAAAATAAAAAAAGTCAGGGAAATGATTGATAGGGCAAACCGAAAAATTTTTCTAGGAGTTGATGGGGGGATTAATTTACAGACTGCCAGGAATGTAGTTGCGGCTGGGGCTGATTTTTTAGTGGCCGGAAGCTTTATCTTTAACGGAGATATTGTTAAAAACTACCAAGAACTTTTAGTTATTTGTAGCAAAGCGCAAGATTGACAGCATAAAAACCTCTTAATATAATTAAATTAATTTAATAATGAAGATTGTTACCTTCGGGGTCAGGTGAAATTCCTAACCGGCGGTAAAGCCCGCGAGTCCGTAAAAAGTACGGATAGATCCGGTGTAATTCCGGAGCCGACAGTTAAAGTCTGGACGGGAGAAGGTAAGTGACTCTATTCTTGTCTCTTTTTACCCCGAAGCTCATGCTTTGGGGTTTTAAATTTTTAGAGAGGGGTTAGTAATGTATCAGGAACAATTTATGAAAAGAGCATTAAGCCTTGCCAAAAAAGCCCTGGGCCGAACTTCTCCTAACCCGGTAGTGGGAGCAGTTATTGTAGATAGCGAGGGAAAAATTGTTGGCGAGGGGTTTCATCAAAAAGCTGGGTTACCCCATGCGGAAAGAGAAGCGTTAAAAATGGCCGGGGAAAAAGCACTGGGTGGCACCATGTATGTTACTTTAGAGCCTTGTTGTCATTACGGCCGAACTCCGCCCTGTACCGAGGCCATTATTGCTGCAGGCATTAAAAAGGTGGTGGTTGCGGCCCGGGACCCTAATCCCAAGGTTTCGGGCAAAGGTATTGAAATATTAAAAAAGGCGGGCATTGAAGTAGTGGAGGGTGTGTTAGAAGAAGAGGCGAGCCGTCTTAATGAAAAATTTTTTAAATATATTAAGAGTAAATTACCCTTTGTTGCGTTAAAATGGGCTATGACGTTAGATGGTAAAATTGCTACAATAACAAAAGATTCTCGTTGGATTTCCGGTGAAAAGAGCCGGGAGTTTGTCCATAAATTGCGCAATGAATATGACGGGGTACTGGTTGGGGCCAAGACCTTAATTTTAGATGATCCGCTTTTGACCTGTAGGATACCTGGAGGACGTGATCCCTATCGGATTGTATTGTCCGGTAGTGGCAACTTACCCGAGGGTTTAAAAATTTTTAGCCTCGATAGAGAAAGAAATATCTTAATAACCGCTAACAATAAGCTTCCAAATCATGTACAAAAAGGTTTTAGTAAAATCATTGTTGCTTATGGTGGAGAAAATAAAGTTAATCTTAATGAAGCGTTTTTAGAATTAACCAAGCTTGGGATAATATCCCTACTCGTGGAAGGTGGCGCACAAGTTCATGCCAGTATACTAAAAAATAAACTTGCGGATAAAGTTTACCTTTTTTTAGCGCCAAAAATTGTAGGTGGTGAAACGGCTCCGGGTCCTATTGGGGATTTAAATATCAATTTTATGAAAGATGCATTGCCTTTATCAATTCGTAAAGTTAAGAGGTTTGAGGAAGATATTTTTGTAGAAGGTTACTTTTAGGAGGGTGTCATGTTTACAGGACTCGTGGAAGAACTAGGGAAAGTTCAAGGGATTAAGAGATCTGGAAATTCATTAAGATTAATTATTGAAGCTAATAATGTTACTAAAGAGGTAAAATTAGGGGATAGTATTGCCGTCAATGGGACTTGTCTAACAGTTGTGAATTTCGGAAAGGGGTATTTTGAAGCGGATGTGATGCCAGAGACTTTTGATAAAACAAACTTAAAATATCTAAAACCTGGAGATAGGGTAAATCTTGAGCGGACCTTAAGGCCAGTGGACCGTTTAGGAGGACATATTGTTCAAGGACATGTAGATGAAGTGGGTTGGATTTATGAAATTAAGCCTTGGGAAATTGCCAAATTAATAACCATAAAAGCAACCCGGGATTTTTTAAAATATTTAGTTCCCAAAGGTTCGGTGGCAATCGATGGTATTAGTTTAACGGTGGTCAATGTCTATGAGGATTCCTTTACGGTATCAATAATTCCGCATACGTTTCAAAATACAACCTTAGGTTATAAAAAGGTTGGGGCACCAGTGAACTTGGAAGCGGATATTCTGGCAAAATATGTAATTAATTTTTTACAAAAAAGCCAAACCGCCCAAAAAATTGACTTAAATTTTCTTGCGGATAATGGCTTTTTATAAAAAAAAGGAGTGGTAAAAGGTGAGCTTTAATACTATAGAAGAAGCTTTGGAGGAATTAAAGCAAGGAAGAATGATAATTGTGGTGGATGATGAAGACCGTGAAAATGAGGGGGATTTAGTATGTGCTGCAGAAAAAGTTACCCCGGAAATTATAAATTTTATGGCTAAATACGGTCGAGGGCTTATTTGTGTTCCCATGGAAGGTAGACGCCTGGATGAACTGGAAATACCTATTATGGTAAGTAGGAACACTGACCCCCATCATACGGCTTTTACTGTATCTGTTGATGCCGTGGATACTCATACTGGGATATCTGCTGCAGAAAGAGCTAAAACAATCTTAAAGTTAATTGACCCTGCTTCTCGGCCAGAAGATTTTCGCCGTCCAGGTCATATTTTTCCATTGAGGGCAAGAGAAGGAGGGGTTTTAAGGCGGGCTGGACATACTGAAGCGGCGGTGGATTTAGCTAAACTAGCTGGTTTATATCCGGCAGGAGTTATTTGTGAAATCATGCGGGATGATGGGCAAATGGCTCGTGTGCCGGATTTGCTGGAATTTGCCAAAAAACATAGTTTAAAAATTATTACTGTTGCCTCATTAATCCAATACCGCCGGCGCACAGAAAAATTAGTAGAAAGGGGCGCTTTTGCTCTGCTCCCATCCAAATTTGGTGACTTTGTAGCAGTTGCCTATGAAAGCCTTTTAGATCACCAGACGCATTTAGCGGTAGTTAAGGGCAATGTGGCCGATGGTGAACCGGTACTGGTTAGAGTACATTCGGAGTGTCTTACTGGGGACGTTTTAGGAAGTTTGCGATGTGACTGTGGTGACCAGTTACAAACGGCTTTGAAAATGATTGAAAAAGAAGGGCGAGGAGTATTGTTGTATATGCGGCAGGAAGGACGTGGAATTGGCCTTGGAAATAAAATAAAGGCTTATCATTTGCAGGATTTAGGAAAAGACACCGTTGAAGCCAATGAAGCTTTAGGATTTCCTGCCGATTTACGGGATTATGGAATAGGTGCTCAGATTTTAGCGGATTTAGGTATTAAAAAAATTCGCCTTATGACCAACAATCCCAAAAAAATCAAAGGACTTGAAGGTTATGGATTGGAAATTGTCGAACGAGTGCCCATTGAAATTCCACCCAAAAAAGAAAATAAGAAATATCTTTTAACTAAAAAGAAGAAATTAGGACATCTTTTAAACATTAATGAAAATTTATAGAAAGGGGAATTAACATGCAAGTACTTGAAGGTAAACTAATAGGGAAAGGGTTGAAAGTAGGGATAATTGTCAGCCGTTTTAATGAATTTATTACCCAAAAGCTTTTGGCGGGGGCTTTAGATTGCCTTACCCGGCATGAAGTGGAAAGCAATAATATTGATGTAATCTGGGTTCCAGGTGCTTTTGAAATTCCTTTGGCTGCTAAAAAAGCTGTTTTTAAAGATTATGATGCAGTGATTTGTTTAGGAGCGGTAATCCGGGGGGCAACTCCTCACTTTGATTATGTTGCCGCTGAAGTCACTAAAGGAATTGCAGCTGTAGGATTAGAAAGTGGCAAGCCGGTTATTTTTGGGGTTTTAACTACCGATACCATAGAGCAAGCTATAGAAAGAGCTGGAACAAAAGCAGGCAATAAAGGTTGGGAAGCAGCTTTAGCTGCAATTGAAATGGCTAATTTATTTAAGAAAATCTAAAGTGGAGGGCTTACTTTGGCAATTGGAATAGTTAGTGACCTTCATGGAAGTCTGGCGGCTTTCGTCAAAGCTTATGATTACCTTAAGCATACGGATTATCTTATTTTAGCGGGGGATATTTTATACCATGGACCAAGAAATCCTTTACCCGAAGGATATGACCCGAAAGGATTGGCAAATTTTTTAAACAAGCTTCAACAAAAGATATTTGTAGTTCGGGGAAATTGTGATGCCGAGGTAGATGAGACCTTATTAGGATTTCCATTGCTCTCGCCGTTTTTTTTAACCGAGTATCTGGGTAAGAAGATCTTAACTGTTCACGATTTAAATAAGTTAAATGAAAAATATTTTAACTTTGCCAATATTATTATTCATGGGCATACCCATATCTGGCAATTAGAAAAGTTCCCTGATTATATAATTTTAAATCCTGGCTCTATTTCCCTACCTAAAGGAAAGGACCCAATACCTACTGTAGCAATTATAGACCAGGAATTAAAAATTATTGATATAAATACTGGAAACGTCGTAAAAAATTTGGCTCTGGAGTAGAGAGGAGCAAGAAGTGTGAGTGATTATTTAGTAAAAGGAATGGCAGGAGATTTTTTACGGTTTACCGGAGTTATCAGCCAAAATACTGTGGAAGAGGCAAGAGCTCGGCACAACTTATCCCATCTTGCTACTGCCGCTTTAGGACGAGCCTTAACTGCAACCGTCATTTTAGCCTCGGACCTTAAAAATCCCGATGATTTATTAACTCTAAGAATATTTGGCGATGGTCCCCTTGGGGGTATCATTTGTTCAGCAGGAAAGGATGGTACGGTACGGGGATATTTATTAAATCCAGAGGTAGAGTTGCCTTTAAATCAGTCCCAAAAGCTGGATGTTGGTGGTGGTGTTGGCCGAGGATATTTACATGTTACTAAAGATTTAGGTTTAAAGGAACCGTATACTGGGACAGTAGAGTTACTGTCGGGAGAAATTGCTGAAGATATTGCTTATTACTTATACTCTTCTGAACAAAGACCCAATGTTTTTAATTTAGGGGTCTTAGTTAATCCCGATGGTACTGTGGCCAATGCCGGGGGTTATTTAATTGAAATATTGCCGGGGGCACCGGAAGAGCTAATAAATACAGTAGAGGAAAACTTGGCTAAACAGGAATCACTTACAAGACAATTGCAAAAGGGGAAAAAAATTGAAGAAATAATTATTGATGTGGTAAAACCGTCCAAGGTTGAAATTTTAGAGACAAAACCGGTTAGTTTTGAGTGCCGCTGTAGTAAAGAAAAAATATTACCCCATTTAGTAGGACTTAGCTCGGAAATAGAAGATGAGGAAAAGGTTGAGGCTGTTTGTCACTTTTGCCGAAAAAAATATACTTTTTTAGGAAAGGAAATAAAAAACTACAAGGAAAAAACATTTTAATGCCAATAAATTGGCGTTATTTTTTTAAAGAAAAAAGCCGTGCTTGGGCACGACTTCAAGTTACGCTCTCTGTACTTTGCCGGACTTAAGACAAGAAGTACAGACAGTGATTTTTTTCGGGGTTCCATTTACAATAGCTTTTACTTTTTGTAAATTGGGGAGCCATTTTCTTTTGGAGTGAATATTGGAATGGCTAACTTGGTGTCCGTAGACCACGCCTTTTCCACAAATTTCACAACTTCTGGACATTTAGTACACCTCCTGTAGTTTCTATGCTAAAATATATACATGTAAAAGATATCAAAAAGACGAAGGTTTTTCAAGTATCAAGAGAATTTTTAAGGGGATTTGGTATGGATATTCCTGTTCAATATTTAAAAGGTGTAGGGCCACAAAAAGCAAAACTTTTGCAAAAATTAAAGATTGAAACAATAAAAGATTTAATTTTTTATTTTCCTAAGCGTTATGAAGATCGGAGTTTTTTAAAGAAAGTCAGTGAACTTAAAAGTGATGAAATTACTACTGTTTTAGGGAAAATAGTTGAAGTTAAAGAAATAACTCCTAAAACTAAGTTAAAGATATTAAAAGTTGGTATAAGCGATGATTCGGGTATAGCGTATGGTTGCTTTTTTAACCAATCTTATTTGAAAAAAATTTTTACCCTGGGTAAAAAAGTATATTTTTATGGAAAAGTTGAAAAAAGGTTTTTTGAAACCAATATCAATGTTTATGAGTATGAGTTTTGGGAAGAAGAAGCAATTCATACTAACCGCTTGGTTCCAATTTATTCAGTTACTGAAAACCTATCACCCAAAGTTTTGCGCCAAATAATAAAAAATGCCCTTGATAAACATCTTGAGGAAATTAATGAACCATTACCACTAGATATCTTAAAAAAGTATGGTTTACCTGAAATAACAACTGCCTTATTAAATCTCCATTTTCCTGAAAGTTTGGAACTAGCAGAGTTGGCCCGGCGGCGAATGGTTTTTGAGGAGTTTTTAATGTTTTTTTTAGCCATCGGCAAATTTAAAGAAAATCTTGAAAAACGGCCCGGAATATCAATTATTGGTAATGGAGAGTTGGAAAAAAGTTTTTTAAGTTTACTTCCTTTTAAACTCACTCCAGCTCAAGAAAAGGTCTGGAATGAAATAAAAGAGGATTTGGCAGCAAATAAACCAATGAATCGTTTGGTTCAGGGAGATGTAGGTAGTGGCAAAACAATTTTAGCGGCGCTGGCATTGGTGAAAGCGGTAGAAGCAGGTTTTCAAGGAGCTTTAATGGCTCCCACGGAAATATTAGCTGAACAGCACTATTTAAATTTAAATCGTCTTTTTACACCTATAGGAATTAAAGTTGTTTTACTTTCTGGGAGCTTATCCCCACGGAAAAGAGAGGCAGTTTACCAGGCTATCAAAAATGGCTATGCGGATGTGGTTATTGGAACTCATGCCTTAATCCAAGACGGTGTTACTTTTAAAAATCTTGGTGTCGCAATAGTTGATGAACAACACCGGTTTGGAGTAGACCAACGGAGTAGCCTTATGCAAAAGGGTCTTTTTGTTAATCAATTAGTTATGTCTGCAACCCCAATTCCCCGTACCCTGGCCTTAACTATTTATGGCGATTTGGATGTATCTGTGGTTGATACTTTGCCTGCAGGTCGAAAGCCAATTAGGACTTACTGGATTTCTTCACAAGATAAGGGTAAAGCTTATGCTTTTTTATTAAAACAAGTAGCTGAAGGTCGACAGGGGTACGTGGTTTGTCCTTTGGTCGAAGAGTCAGATAAACTTCAAGTAGAGGCAGTTACCAAACTTTATGAATTTTTAACTAAAAAATTTCCTCAGTATTCCTGGGGACTGATGCATGGGAGATTAAAGGCATCAGAAAAAGAAGAGGTTATGGAAAATTTTCGTAAAAATAAAATTCAAATTCTGGTTTCGACTACGGTTATTGAGGTTGGGGTGGATGTTCCTAATGCTAATGTAATTATTATTGAAGATGCCTGGCGTTTTGGGCTGGCTCAACTTCACCAAATTCGTGGAAGGGTTGGCCGTGGAGAGCATCAATCTTATTGCTTTCTTTTAGGTAACCCGAAAAATCAGGAAGGTATTGTTCGCATGAAGATTATGGAAAAATACAATGACGGGTTTAAAATTGCTGAAGAAGACCTTAAATTAAGAGGTCCCGGGGAATTGGCAGGAACTCGTCAGTCTGGTACCTGGGAGTTTAAACTTGCCGATATCGTTCGTGATCAATCCCTGTTGTTTTTAGCGAAAAAGGAAGCGGATTACATCCTTAAAAATGAAGAAAATTATCAAGAGATTGTAAATTTGGCATTAAAAAAATATCAAGATAAAATAAGTTTATTACAAAAAAATTGAAAAAGATAATAAAAGGCAGACCTCCTATTTGGTCTGCCTTTTTTCTTTTAGCGAAGAACCTTTGTTTTCCTTTTTTTTGTAAATATCATTAAAAACTTCATCATCTTGCAAGTAAACATCTTGGTAAAGATTAAATTTTTTCCTTTCCTTTTTCATTTACAATTACCTCCAGTACTTTTTTTTTATATTTTCCAATTTTACTAAGAAAAAATACAAAGAATTTTTCATAAAAAATTTGAAGAGATAAAAACTAGTATTAAGGAGGTGAAAAAATGCCGAAAAAAACAAAAAAGAACTATGAGTTAACTCCGGAACACCAGCAGTTTATGTATGAGTTAGCCAATGAGATTGGCATTGATGCCAACAAAATCGCACCAAAGACAAAAAATACCCTAAATGTAAATAAATCGCCAGATAAGGATTAAACTTACTGGCATAAAAAAAATTAACCGAGCAAAAATAAGACTACCAATCCAAAAAAGGAGGTGATAACAATGGCCCGGAACGAAATAGTAGTACCCAATGCGAAAGCAGCTTTGGAGCAGTTTAAATGGGAGACAGCTCGGGAAGTGGGTCTTAATATCCAGCCCGGAGCTTATGGTGGAGACATCCCAGCAAAACAGTGGGGCAGATTAGGTGGTAATATGGTTAAGAAACTTATCCAACAAGCGGAATCTCAGCTAAGCGGACAGTTTCCCACCCCTTAATAAAAAGGAGGCATAAGCTATGGCACGCAATGAAGTGGTAGTACCACAAGCTAAACAGGCTTTGGAACAATTAAAATGGGAAACCGCCAGAGAAGTTGGAGTTAATGTTCAGCCCGGAACTTATGGTGGAGATATCCCAGCAAAACAATGGGGAAAATTAGGCGGCAATATGGTTAAAAAGTTAATTCAACAGGCGGAACAACAACTTTCAGGAAAAGCCTAAGGAAGTAATTTTAGCCAGGGCAGAAGGGGTTAACCCTCTGCCCTTACTTAGTTTAGATACATATCAACATTTTCCGGTTTAACGCTCTCGTGCAGGGCTAACGTAATACCACCGGCAATTACTTTTGCTAAATTTAAAATTAAGACATCAATTTCTTTTGGGGTAACCGTAAGAGTATTAGAATAGGGTTCCAAAACCTCCCGGACAAGGGTCGCTATACCTTCTTGATAGGTCTTTAAAAACTGATAAAATTGTTTTGACGAGGTAAATTTGTTTAAAAACATTTCTATCGTGTTTTTAGCAATTATTGCAGCGTTCACTACTGTGGGACAACCAATAGCAATTACAGGTACTCCTAAGACTTCCTTATTTAATCCAGGGCGCCGGTTGCCAATTCCCGAACCAGGGGAAATACCGGTATCGGCCAACTGGATGGAGGAACAAATTCTTTCCACATTGGCTGCAGCAAGAGCATCAACTGCAATTACTAACGATGGGTTTATTTTATCTACAATTCCTTTTATTATTTCTACAGTTTCAATACCAGTAATTCCCAGTACTCCTGGAGAGATAGCGGCAACGTTTCTAAAACCTTGAGTGAGGGAGTTGTTATTTAGGTTAAAAAGGTGACGGGTAACCAGAACATAATCCACTACTTTAGGTCCCAGGGCGTCTGGAGTTGCATGCCAATTTCCAAGGCCAACTATTAAAATAGGACGATTATTATCTAAGGGTAAAAGACTTTTTAATTCTTCGGATAAAATCAACATAATTTCCTTATGAATTGATTTATTTTGACTTCGTAGTATAGGAGCGTCAATGGTGATATATTTACCAATAGGCCTTTGCATTTGTGCTGCGCCGTGCTCATTTAAAATTTCAACCCTGGTTAATTCGAAATTATCTTTTTTGTCTTTTATTACTTTTACCCCAGAGATTTCAATACCTGCTTCTCCTCTTAAAAGTTCATGGGCTTCTATGGCCAAATCAATTGTAAGGCCTAAAGAATTAAGGAATTTCATTATTGCCAAAATTCATCACCTCAAGGGCTAGTGTGTGTTGGACGACAAAATTTTATAAGGGAGGAATTATAAAATGGAAAAAGTAGTAATTGTACCAAAAATTATAGAAAATCGCCAAGGATATACAATAAAAGTGGCACCAACAGCTACGATTAACGATTACCTTATAGAAATAGAGAAACTTGTAGAAGCCACGGAATTTTACCGTGAATCAGGAACTAAAACTTGTCTTAATTGCATTAAATGCTGTTATGAAAGGATTCCCTTAACTAATATCGATGTCTTAAACCTACAAAGAAGTCTTTTTAAAAAAGAAGGGGTAAGTTATGACCTACTTAATTTTTTAAGACATTTTACGGATATATTTATTAAAGGTTTAGAAATTGATATAATTTTAAAAAGGAAAGAAAACGGAGCATGTATATTTTTAAATGAAAAAGAGAAAAAATGTGACGTTTATCCTGTAAGACCTTTTGTTTGCCGCAGCTTTTATTGTATTCCAACCACTTTTAATACAGAATTAATTCGCTTAGGTATTGTTAATTTAGGAGAAGATGCCTTAGTTCGTCAATACTTATTGTATTTGGAAGAGTCGAATACTCCACCTTTTTGGACTTTGGCTAAAAAACCAAATTTAAAAATAAGTTTTTATCCAGAAAATATCTTTTGGAATAAAAAAAATTATGATATCAAGATAAAAAAAATTTTGGAGATATTAAAATAAAAAAGGCTGGCGAAACGCCAGCTTAGAGAGGAGAAACCGGAGGAAGAGCAAATGGGGGAGGGTGTAAGAAGTTTGCTCTCTTCCGGAGCATTAAGTAGTGTTTCCGTTAAATAAAAATTTATACATTATTGGGGAGAAAAAATGCGCATTATAACAGGGGAAGCACGGGGGCGAAAATTAATTGCTCCCAAGGGATTAAAGACTAGGCCAACTTCCGATCGGGTTAAAGAGTCCCTTTTTAACATTTTAGGTTCAAAGGTTTTTGATACCATGGTTCTTGATGGCTTTGCTGGAACAGGAAATCTTGGTTTGGAGGCCTTAAGTCGAGGAGCGAAATTTTCTTATTTTATTGAACCGGATAGAGAGGCTTTTCGTTGCTTATGTCAAAATATCAATAATTTAGGTTATAAAGAGAAGGCTAAAGCTATCAGGGGAGATATTTTTAAAATTTTGCCAAAACTTAAAGTGAAGTTTGACTTAATTTTTTTAGACCCGCCTTATGGTAAAGGGTATGAGCAAAAGGCAATTACTGAGATTTTAAGACTTAATCTTTTAAAGGAGAACGGGATAATTGTTGTGGAAACGGCGACTAAAAATGGTTTATGTTTAAATTATGAAAACCTTTTATTGGTTCGGGAAGCGATTTATGGTAGTACTGTTTTAGGTTTCTATCATCTGCAGTGAGGGGGAGAATAATTTGCGAATTGCAGTTTATCCGGGAAGTTTTGACCCAATTACTAATGGCCATTTAGATATCATTGAGAGAGCAGCTGAGCTTTTTGACCGCCTAATTGTGGCCATTGCTAGAAATCCTGTTAAAAATCCGTTATTTACCTTAGATGAGCGTTTAGAAATGTTAAGAGAGACATTAAAGTATTACCCTAATATTGAAATTGATAGTTTTGAGGGTCTTACAGTGAATTACCTAAAAAGGAAGAATGCTCAAGTGATTATTCGTGGTCTTAGAGCTATTTCTGATTTTGAGAACGAATTTATGATGGCCCTAACCAATAAAAAACTGGTGCCTTGGGCGGAAACAATCTTTTTAATGACAAAAGCGGAATATTCCTTTATTAGTTCCAGTGCTGTAAAAGAAGTTGCCATGTATGGTGGATGTTTAAAAGGATTAGTACCAGAATATGTTGAATTAAAATTAAAGGAAAAATTTAATAAGGAAGGGTGTTAACTTATGGATGTTTTAAAAATCTTAGAAGAATTTGAGGAAAAGATAAATGATAGTCCTAAAATACCCTTAACCGGTAAAGTATTAATAGATGAAGAAGAGTTATTTCTGTTCATTGATAAAATAAGAAGCGTTTTACCCGAGGAAATAAGTAAAGCTAAGGGAATCCTTGAAACCAGGGAAAATCTTTTAAATAAAGCAAGAAATGAAGCGGAGGAAATTCTAGAAAGAGCAAAACTACAAGGAGAAAAATGGTTAAGTGAATCAGAAATGATAAAAATTGCTGAAGAACGAGCTAGGGAAATATTGAATAAAGCAAATAATACAGCAAACGAATTAAAAATTAGCGCACGACAATATGCAATAGAAATATTAGAAAAAATGGCAACTAATTTAAATAATGCATTACAGGAAGTAACAAAAGGTATCGAGGAGCTTAAAAAGTAGTTTTTTTTGTAATTAGAGCAAAAAGATAAAAAATCAAATAAATTGTAAATGCTAAAAGCAAGGAATGCTTTATAAGGCTTGGAAAATTGAAGGTTACATCCAAATTTATACTATTAACAGGAATGGTGAGATTGTAATAAAGCAAAGCGGTAATAAATGTACTTATTAGACCATGAAAGGGTCTTGTTTTAAGATACATTTTTGCTGTTAAATCGGTTTTTGAGATGATAGCTAAAATTTGGGCAAAAACTGAAAGACCACCAAAACTTAAAATAAAACTCATTAAAATGAGTTTTAAAAGCGGAGTTAGATTTAACTCTGCTATTTTTTTTACTCCGTTAGATATTTCTAAGAACCCGGCTAAAAGGGCAGTACTAAAGTTAGAGGCAGGGAGAAAAATTTTTTCTACCAGTGAAATCAGAACAGCAAAGAAAATAATAAAGCCTCCAACTAGAAAAATTTTGCTAAAAGCTGATTCAATTGCTTCCTGGAGTACTTTTCCAAAAGGAAGATAATGATAAGAATTTATTATTTTAAAGTTATTTTTTATCATAATCTTTTCTCGGCGGGCAGCAATACCAAGTACTACTCCGATTAATAAACTTGCCGAATATTGGCCAATTAAAAGGAAAAAGCCGAATGCTGGATTGCTTAGCAATGCAATACCTACAGTGGATAAGAGAAATAAAGGGCTAACATTATTGGTAAAAGCAAGAAGTCGCTCGCCTTCTTCCTGGGTAATTAATCTTTGGTCTCTTAAATTAGCCACCACAACACTACCAACAGGAAAACCTGAGGTAAAACCCATAATGATTGGTAATGTTGCGACCCCAGGAACATTAAAAAGGGGACGTAAGATAAATTCAAAAATTTTGCTAAGCTGTAAAAATACATTGTTTTTATTTAAAAGTTCGGCAACAATAAAAAAGGGCAGTAAGGTTGGTATAATGATATTTAGCCATAATTCGACGCCAGCTTTGGCGCCTTGATATACTGCAATGGGATTTAAAATAAAAACAATGAAAAACAGAAATAAAAAGCAGGTTTTACTTCGGTTTAAAAAAACCCACAAAGCGTATCACCTCTAAGTCAGAAATATGAGAAATATAAAAAAATTAAAAAATTAATATTCTGCATAGAAAAACTTTATAGGGTATGATATAAATAAATTGATAAAAAAATGCAGAAAAAGTCGGGAGGCTTTTTTATGTTAAATTTTATTGAAAAAGTTAAAAGTACGGCCCGGGAGTTTCAAAGGACTATTATCTTGCCCGAAAGTAAAGACGACCGGGTAATAAAAGCTGCTGGGGAAATAATTAAGCAACAATTAGCTAAAATAATTTTATTAGGGAATGAAAAAGAAATTGCTGAAAGGGCTAAAAATTTAAATGTTAATTTAGATGGGGTGGTGGTTGTTAACCCCCTAACCGATAGCCGGCGCGATAGATATGCCAATCTTTTATATGAAGTAAGAAAAAGTAAAGGAATGACTCTTGATAAAGCATACGAATTGCTAAATAATCCCCTTTATTTTGCCACATTAATGGTTAAGGCTGAAGATGCCGATGGTTTAGTTGCAGGGTCTTTAAGCCCGACTCCTGATGTTTTGCGTCCGGCCTTACAAATAATAAAAACTAAACCAGAGTTCTCCGTTGTTTCTGGTGCCTTTATTATGGTTATTCCCAATCCCCAGTTTGGAGAACATGGAATAATGCTTTTTGCCGATTGTGCGGTCAACCCTGATCCCAATCCCCAGCAACTGGCTGAAATTGCTATTGCCTCGGCTATGACTGCGCAAAAGCTTTTAGGGATTACTCCTTATGTTGGTTTACTTTCCTTTTCAACCAAAGGTAGTGCGGAACACGAATTAGTGGAAAAGGTACGGGAAGCAGTACGTATCGCCAATGCTTTAAGACCTGATTTAAAAATTGAGGGAGAACTGCAAGTTGATGCGGCAATCGTCCCTGCTGTAGGAGCCCAAAAAGCTCCGGGGAGTGAAGTGGCAGGTAGAGCCAATGTCCTAATTTTCCCTGATCTACAATCCGGCAATATCGGTTACAAACTTGCCCAAAGAATGTCTGGCGGAGAAGCAATTGGACCGATACTGCAGGGAATGGCTAAACCGGTAAATGACTTATCTCGAGGTTGCAGTGTTGATGAAATTGTTAATTTAACTGCAATAACGGCAGTTCAATCTTATTACGGTATTTAAAGCGCCTCAGGCGCTTTTTAAATTTAGTATAAAGGAGGCCATTTCAGTGAAAGTTTTGGTTTTAAACTGTGGTAGCTCATCGCTAAAGTACCAATTGCTAGATATGACAACGGAAACGGTTTTAGCCAAAGGTTTAGTGGAAAGAATTGGCTTAGAAGGTTCCAGAATCATTATTGACCTTCCTGGAAGGGAAAAGATAAAAAAAGAACAGCCCTTTGCCAATCACGAGGAGGCTATAAATGCTGTTTTAGCTGAATTAAACCGGGAGGAATATGGCATATTAAACAGTTTAGAAGAAATTACAGCTATTGGACACCGCATTGTCCATGGCGGGGAAAGATTTTCAGGTTCTGTAGTTATTAACGAGGAAGTTTTAAAGGCTGTTGAAGAATGTGTTGAACTGGCTCCTCTCCATAATCCACCAAATATTTTAGGTATTCGGGCGTGTCAAAAATTATTACCCAATACTCCCCAGGTGGGAGTCTTTGATACCGCTTTTCACCAAACTATGCCCAAACATGCGTACATCTATGGCGTTCCGTATGCCTGGTATGAAAATTATGGTATCCGGCGCTACGGTTTCCATGGAACTTCTCACAAGTATGTTTCTAGGCGAACAGCGGAAATTCTTGGACAACCTTTGGCGGATCTTAAAATTATTACATGCCATTTGGGAAATGGTTCTAGTGTAACGGCAGTAAAGAATGGCGTATCAGTTGATACCTCCATGGGCTTTACCCCCTTAGAAGGGCTTATGATGGGGACCCGTGCGGGGAGTATAGATCCGACCATAGTAACATTTATTCAGGAAAAAGAAGGTTTAACTGCCGCCCAGGTAAATGAGTTACTAAATAAAAAGAGTGGGGTTTTAGGTATTTCAGGTTATAGTGACTTTCGGGATATTGAAGATAGGGCTAAAGCAGGTGACGAAAAAGCTAAACTTGCCTTAGATATGTTCTGTTACCAGGTGGCCAAATATGTGGGGGCGTATGCTGCAGCCATGAACGGTGTTGACGCTATTGCTTTTACTGCTGGAGTAGGTGAAAATTCCAGTGTTGTCCGTAAAGGTGTTTGTCAATATTTGGGCTACCTCGGTACAACTCTTGACGAAGAAAAAAATAAAGTGCGAGGACAGGAAGCCATTATTTCTACTCCCGATTCTAAGGTGACGATTTTGGTAGTACCAACCAATGAAGAATTAATGATTGCAAGGGAAACCCTTGCTTTAGTCCCGAGTAAGTAGTGGTTGACAGCAAAATTAACCCCGGTTATAATGTAATTTGTTATTGGGGGTTTAACCATGTATTTAGATTTAATTTCTATTAAAAATGATAAAAAGGTTATTTTGGAGTTTGTTGAAAAGGTTTATTTGCAACTAGGTGAAGATTATTCAAATTTTAAGAGCAATAAGCCTTTTTTAGTCTCAGGGACTGTTCAAAATACGGAAAATGGTTTTTACCTAAAAGGTGAAATTACTGGTCAAGTTGCTACTAAATGTAGCCTTTGTCTTAAAGAAATTAATTTAAATCTTAACTTAACGGTTGAACGTCTGTATAAAAATGTTGCAGATGAGGACAGTTTTCCATTGGTAGATTTTAAAATAAATCTCGATGAACTGGTGTTTGAAGAAGCGGTGCTCAACTTGCCTTTAAAACCTGTTTGCCATCATGAGTGCAAAGGATTGTGTCCAATTTGTGGGCAGAATTTAAATGAGCGGGAGTGCAGCTGTAGCAGTGAAGAAATCGATATCCGGCTGTTGCCGCTTAAGGAGTTTTTAGAAAAACAAAAGGGGGTGTAGGCTATGGGAGTACCAAAAAGGCGGGTGTCTAAAGCAAGAAAAAATAAACGGCGGGCTCAATGGAAAATTTCTGCTCCTAAACTTGTGAGTTGTCCGCATTGTCATCAGTTAATGGTACCGCATCGCGTTTGTCAGAATTGTGGTTATTACGATGGCAGGCAAGTTGTAAATATTGATTAGCCTGTAAAATCTCCAGTTATTGCTGGAGATTTTTTCTTTTTACTTGCATTAACGCTATCAATAAGCTAAACTAATAATAAATAGTAGCAGGTAATAAAAGGTGGTACTAAATGACTAAGTCACCGGAACTTAGGCGAAAGAAGCTTAAGGAAATAATAAGCCAAAACCCATTTTTAACGGACGAACAATTAGCCACGACCTTAGGGGTAAGTATACAAACGATACGCCTTGATCGAATGATTCTCTCAATTCCTGAGCAGAGGGAAAGAATAGAAACAATGGCTCAACAAGCGTATCAAAATTTAACATCTTTGGCCAAAGAAGATATTATTGGTCGCCTGTTAGTATTAGAACCGGAGGAGAAGGCAGTTTCTATTATGGAGATTATGCCAGAGATGTGTTTTCAGGAAGGAGATATAGCTCGTGGACATTTTTTGTTTGCTCAAGCGAATTCCCTTGCGGTGGCACTAGTTCCAGGGAAGAATGTTGTTACAGGAATTGCCCGCATGAGCTTTAAAAAACCTGTATATGCCTGGCAAAAAGTAGTGGCAACCGCCATGGTTCGTGTAAAAAAGCAAAACAAATTTTACATAAAAGTTGTAGGAAATGTAGAAAATGAAATTGTTTATCTTGGGCGTTTTGTGGTTTTTAAAATTCAAAAGGAGGGTTAAGGTTGCTGGTAGTTGATGCTATGGGAGGAGATTTTGCTCCCAAAGAGATAGTTTTAGGAGCTCAAGATTTTGTAGTTGAAACAGGAAAGAAAATAGTTTTAGTTGGCAGGGAAAAAGAAATAAAAAAAGAATTAACAAAAAAAGGAAATGAAATCAGAAACATAGAAATATTAGATGCTCCAGAAATAGTAACAATGGATGAAAAGCCAACTATGGCCTTAAGAAAAAAAGAAAGCTCCTTATGGAAGGGGCTTCATTTGGTAAAGACAGGGGAAGCAAAAGGTTTTTTTTCGGCTGGAAACACCGGCGCAGTCATGGCAACGGCAGTTTTTAGTTTGGGTAAAATACCAGGAATTGACCGGCCGGCGATAATAACGCCCCTTCCTACTTTAACGGGACAAACTTTTTTAATTGATGCCGGGGCAAATGTTGATGTGAAGCCCGAAAATCTCTATCAATTTGCGGTAATGGCCGAAGTATACTTAAAAACTGCTTATCGGTATCAAAAACCACGGGTAGCAATTTTAAGTAACGGGGAAGAAGAAGGCAAAGGAAATGACCTAATTAAAAAAACGTATCCTTTGTTAAAAGAAAATTTAGCTGGCTTTATTGGTAACATTGAAGGTAAAGATATATTTAAAGGAGTTGCGGATATTATAGTTGCCGATGGTTTTGTTGGAAATATTGTACTGAAAACCGGTGAAGGGCTTGCGGAGAGTATTTTTACTTTATTAAAAAATGACGTTTTTACTGGCTTAAAAGGGAAACTTGGAGGACTTTTATTAGCTAAGTCTTTAAAAAAAGTAAAAAAGCGTCTTGATTATGCGGAATATGGTGGAGCTCCCCTTTTGGGGGTAAACGGAATTGTTTTTATTGCCCATGGGCGCTCACGGCGAATAGCTGTTGCTAATGGCTTGAAAGTTATGGTAAAAGCAGTGGAAACTAGATTTTTAGATGAATTACTAAAGGGGGATTTAAATGTCCAGGAAAATTAAGGGAATTGAAATATTGGGAACCGGACATTACGTACCAGAGAGGGTACTTACTAATCATGATTTGGAAAGAAATTTGGATACTTCTAATGAATGGATTGTTACAAGAACAGGTATTAGGGAACGAAGAATTGCCAAAACAAATGAAACGACTTTAACTATGGCCTATAATGCTGCCCAAGAAGCTTTAAAGGAAGCCAAAGTTACGCCGGAAGAATTAGGTTTAATCATAGTAGCTACTGCAACTCCCGATATGATATTTCCCGCAACGGCGGCACAACTGCAGGAAAAGCTTGGGGCAAAAAAGGCAGGGGCTTTTGACCTGTCCATAGGTTGTACTGGTTTTATTTATGCTTTAGTAACTGGTGCTTTATATGTAAAAGCATTAGACCCGCAAAAGGTATTGGTAGTGGGTGCTGAAAAGCTATCGGCCATTGTAGACTGGGATGATAGAAATACGGCGGTTTTATTTGGAGATGGCGCGGGAGCAGTTGTCCTTGGGGCTAATTCCCAAAAAGCAGGAATTTTAGCATTTGAATTGGGAGCTGACGGAAGTGGGGCAGAGTTATTAAAACTACCCGCGGGTGGTTCTATGCTTCCTTCTAGCCATGAAACCGTAGCTAAGAAACTGCACTACATAAAGATGAATGGGAAGGAAGTGTTCAAATTTGCTGTAAAAAAAATTGAAGAGTCGGTACAAAATTTGCTTCATTCTGCAAACTTGGAGCCCCAGGAAATCGACCTTTATTTATTTCATCAAGCTAATAGAAGGATAATAGAATCATCCCTGGAGCGTTTAGGTCTTGGTCTCGAAAAAACTTTTATTAATATTGAACGGTATGGTAATACTTCTGCAGCTTCCATTCCCATTGCTCTTAATGAAGCCTTACACGAAAAAAAATTAACGAAAGGAGATAAAGTTTTGCTTGCGGGATTTGGTGCAGGGCTTGCTTGGGGTGGCTTAATTTTAGAATTTTAGGGAGGGTGAAAACTTGAAGACTGCTATAACTGAACTTTTAAAAATTAAATATCCAATTCTTCAAGGGGGAATGGCCTGGGTTGCAACCGCTCGCCTGGCAGCAGCGGTATCTAATGCCGGAGGGCTTGGCATTATTGGAGCAGGAAACGCAACGGCTGACTGGGTACGTTCTGAAATACAAAAAGTAAAAAAACTTACCGATAAACCTTTTGGTGTAAACGTAATGCTTCTTTCACCCCATGTAGAAGAGGTAATGGAAGTAATTATCGAAGAAAGGGTGCCAGTAATAACAACTGGAGCAGGTAATCCTGGAAAGTATATAAAAAGGCTTAAAGAAAATAACATAAAAGTAATACCAGTTGTGGCTTCAGTGGCGTTAGCCAAGCGCCTTGAGCGAACTGGAGTTGACGCTTTAATTGCTGAAGGGCACGAATCGGGTGGTCACATTGGGGAACTTACCACTATGGCTTTGGTACCACAGGTGGTAGATAACGTCTCAATACCGGTCATCGCGGCAGGGGGAATTGCTGATGGCCGGGGAATGGCTGCAGCTTTAGCTTTGGGTGCAGAGGCGGTGCAAATTGGAACCCGCTTTCTCTGTGCCGAGGAAACAGAAATCCATCCAGCAGTGAAAGAGGCAGTCATAAAAGCCGGGGATAGAGATACGGTTATTACCGGTGCATCAACCGGCCATCCAGTCCGTGTCATAAAAAATAAGTTAGCCCGGCGCTTTTTAGAATTAGAAGAACAAAGAACTCCTCCGGAAGAATTAGAAAAACTTGGTGCTGGAAGCTTAAGACGGTGTATGCAGGAAGGCGACATTGAAGAAGGTTCTCTCATGGCGGGGCAAATTGCGGGACTTATTAAAGAAATTAAACCCGCAGGGATAATAGTCGAAGAAATCGTGCAAGAGGCAAAGGAAATTATAAAAAAGATTGCGAGGGGGATAGATGAGTAAGGTTGCCTTTGTTTTCCCAGGCCAGGGCTCTCAGTATGTTGGAATGGGTAGGGACTTATATGAAACCGTTCCATTGGTGCAAAAGTATTTTCATCTTGCCAACGAAGTTTTAGGCTATAATCTTACAAAAATTATTTTAGATGGTCCAGAGGAGGAGCTTAATTTAACCGCCAATACTCAACCGGCGATTTTAACACTAAGTTACTCTTTATCTTTAGCATTAGAAGAAAAAGGTTATTTTCCCATGGTTTATGGAGGACATAGTTTGGGGGAGTTTACAGCCCTTACAGCTGCTGGCGTATTAACTTTTGAAGATGCAGTAAGGCTTGTGCATATTCGGGGAAAACTTATGCAGGAAGCGGTTCCTATAGGTCAGGGAGTAATGCTAGCGGTAATGGGATTGGAAAAAGAAGCGCTTATGGAAGTGGTTAGTGAAGTGTCTTTGGCTGGCATTATGGAAGTTGTTAATTTTAATGGCGGTGGTCAATATGTGCTGGCGGGAGAAAGTAAGATAAAAGATAAAACAATTGAGCTTTTAAAGGAAAAGGGAGCGAAAAAGATAAGAGAGCTATCCGTTTCTGCCCCCTTTCATTCCTCGTTGATGCGCCCTGCTGCTTTAAAGTTTCAAACTTATTTAGAAAAGGTGAACTTTTTTCCACCTAAAGCTCCGGTTGTAAGTAATGTTTCTGCTGAAATATTAAATGATGTGGTAAAAATTCGTGAGCTTTTGTATAAACAAATGGCAGCTCCGGTTTTGTGGGAGCAGGCGGTGTTGGAAATGGTAAAAACGGGAGCTGCCCATTTTATTGAAATAGGTCCAGGTAAAGTTTTAACAGGTTTAATAAAGCGGATAGCGCCGGTTGCAGTATTTAATGTAAATAATCTTGAAAGTTTGCGGATTTTACTTGATAAGCCCGAGGAGGTTGGATAAAATGAATTTTAGCGGCAAGGTTGTCCTGGTAACGGGAGCAAGCCGCGGAATTGGTCGAAAGGTTGCTGAAAGGTTTGCTTTGGAAGGAGCAAAGGTTGGTCTAAATTATCTCCATAATGACCGGTTGGCAAAGGAAATTAAAGATGAATTAGAAAATCAGGGGTGTAAAGTTCTTCTTTTAAAAGGAGACGTTAGTCAAAAAGATGAGGTCGAACGAATATTTAGTGAACTTATATCAGCTTTTGGCAGGGTTGATATAGTTGTTAATAATGCCGGAATTACCAAGGATAAACTTCTTTTACGGATGACCTATGATGACTTTGATTCTGTAATTAAAACTAATTTATATTCTACTTATCTTGTAACCCAGGCAGCTGCTAAAATTATGTTAAAGCAGCGCTATGGGCGAATTATCAATATAAGTTCTATTGTCGGCATTAAAGGAAATGCCGGACAGGCTAATTATGCTGCCAGTAAAGCCGCTATAATTGGCTTTACGAAAGCTGTTGCCTTAGAACTTGCCAGTCGAGGTATCACCGTTAATGCTGTTGCGCCCGGCTACATAAAAACCGACATGACCGAGAATTTAGATGAAAAAGTTAAAGAAACGCTAATTAACGCCATCCCCGTTGAACGATTGGGCACAACCGATGATGTGGCTTCTACGGTGTTATTCCTGGCAAGTGACGGCGCAGGTTATATAACTGGGCAAACAATTATTGTGGATGGCGGAATGGTGCTATAGGAAGGGGGTGAATTTATGGCAGGAGTATTTGAGCGAGTTAAGAAGATAATTGTGGATCAACTAGGAGTTGAAGAAGATGAAGTTACCATGGAAGCTTCCTTTATTGATGACCTTGGGGCTGATTCTTTAGACATTGTGGAGCTTATAATGGCTTTTGAAGAGGAGTTTGAATTGGAGATTCCCGATGAAGATGCGGAAAAAATTCGCACCGTTGGGGATGCAGTTAACTATATTCAAGAAAAAGTCTAACATTAAAGTCCCGCGGAAGTGTTTCCCGGGACTTTTTTAAAAAGAGGTGAAAAAATGAAAAGAGTAGTGGTTACTGGATTGGGACTGATTACGCCCTTAGGTATAGGGATAAAAAAGAATTGGGAAAATCTCATGAAAGGGGTTTCTGGGATAAAAGAAGTGACAGCTTTTGATGCCACTGGTTTTTCCACCCGTATTGCTGCTGAGGTTAGAGTTTTTGATCCATTGTTATTTATTGACAAAAAGGAAGCGCGCCGCATGGACCGATTTACCCAATTTGCGGTAGCAGCAACTAAAATGGCTATTGACGATGCAGATTTGGACTTAGAGAAAATTGAGCGGGAACGAGCTGGGGTATTTATAGGAAGTGGGGTTGGAGGAATTAAAACTTTAGAAGAACAGGCAGCGGTTTTGCGGGAAAAAGGCCCCGATCGGGTTAGTCCTTTTTTCGTACCTATGATGATTGCCAATATGGCTGGTGGGCAGATTGCTATTACTTTTGGTTTAACCGGACCCAACGAAACCGTTGTGTCTGCTTGTGCTTCTGGAGCTAATGCAGTAGGTGATGCTTTTCGCTATTTACAAAGAGGCGAAGGGGATATTGCGATTGCAGGTGGGGCTGAAGCTTCAATTACTCCACTAGCTTTTGCCGGCTTTTGCTCAATGAAAGCAATGTCCACTAGAAATGATGAACCGGAAAAAGCTTCCCGTCCCTTTGATAAAGCGCGGGATGGTTTTGTAATGGGGGAAGGTGCGGGAATTTTAGTTTTAGAAACTCTGGAACATGCTTTAGCTAGGAATGCTCGGATTTATGGAGAAATAGTTGGTTATGGGGTAACCAGTGATGCTTATCATATTACCGCACCAGACCCCGACGGAAAAGGGGCTGCTCGGGCAATGGAATTGGCGTTAAAAGATGCCAGACTTACGCCAGAAGATATCAATTATATTAATGCTCACGGTACTTCTACCCCATTAAATGATAAAGTAGAAACAATGGCTATTAAAAGGGTTTTTGGAGCTCATGCCTATAAGTTGATGGTAAGCTCAACAAAATCCATGACCGGTCATTTATTGGGAGCTGCCGGTGGTATAGAAACTATTTATTCGGTCTTGGCGGTATATAACGATCAGGTTCCACCTACTATAAATTATGAGGAACCGGAAGAAGGGTTGGACCTTGATTATGTTCCGAACGTAGGACGAGATGCTAAAGTTTATGCTGCCCTTTCTAATTCCTTGGGATTTGGTGGACATAATGTTAGTTTAATTGTTAAAAAGTTTAATGGGTGATGATATGAAAAATTTAGTTTCTTTTGAAAAAGTCCTGGGGTTAGACTTTAATAACCCCAGTATTTTACTTTCAGCCCTAACTCATCCTTCTTATGCTTTTGAACATCCGGAAGAAGGGATTGCTCACAATGAAAGACTTGAATATCTGGGAGATGCGGTGTTAGAACTTTTTATCAGTGATTACTTATTTAGAATATTCCCGCAAAAAAATGAAGGAGAATTAACCAAGCTGCGGGCTCGTCTGGTTTGTGCCGAATCATTATACGAATTGGCTTTTAAAATCAATCTTGATGAATATTTACGCCTTGGGAAAGGGGAACGAAAAGCAGGAGGTAACCGCCGAATGTCGAATTTAGCTAATGCAGTGGAAGCGGTAATTGGCGCTATTTATTTTGACAGGGGAATTGAGGCAGCTTTTACTTTTATAAAAAAGCTTTTTGGCGAAAAATTAAATCCGGAGAATTTAGAAACGTTGCCGAAAGACGAAAAAACTACCTTGCAAGAGCTTTTACAAAAAGAAAAAAACAATGTATTATGGTATGAAGTTCTTCAGGAGGACGGGCCTGCCCATCAAAAAGTTTTCACTGCTGGAGTGTTTATTAATCATAAGCTTTTTGCTACCGGTCGGGGAAAGTCCAAAAAGGAAGCTGAACAGGAAGCCGCCAGGAAAGCCCTGGAGCTTTTAACAAAGGACGAGGGGGTTTAATGGATTAAAGTGTTAAAAAAGATTATAATCCAGGGTTTTAAGTCTTTTGCTGAAAAAACTGAAATAAGTTTCGACGCTTCTATTACTGGTATTGTTGGGCCAAATGGTAGTGGGAAAAGTAATGTTGCTGAAGCAATTCGCTGGGCTTTGGGTGAAACAAAAACAAAGGTTTTACGTTTCGAGCGCCAGCAGGATGTCATCTTTACCGGTTCCCAAGGAAAAAAACCGGTTGGTATGGCGGAAGTAACCTTAATTTTAGATAACAGCAACAATTATTTTTCTTTGCCCTACGATGAGATAGCAATTACTCGACGGTGTTACCGCTCCGGGGAAAGCGAGTTTTTCATAAATAAATCCCCCTGTCGGCTTAAAGATATCCATGAACTACTAGTAGATACTGGGCTTGGGAAACACGGATATGCCATTATTGGACAAGGGCAGGTAGATGAAATCCTTTTTTCTTCCCCAGAGGAAAAAAGAAGTTATCTGGAAGAAGCTGCTGGAATAAATCGCTTTCGATGGCGAGAGCTAGAAGCAAAGAAAAAATTATTAGAAACGCAAAGCGGAATTACCCGCCTGGAAGATTTATCCCGGGAATTATTCACTGAATATCAAGAAAAAGAAACAGAAGTAAATAAAGCTCGCACTTATCTTTTATTGAAAGAGGAGCTTACAGCCAAGGCAAAAAGGTTTTATGGTGTAAAGATAAAAAGTTTATTGGAAGAAGTACAAAAGAATGAAAAAAAAATTAGTGCTTTAAAGAATACTCTTGACGAAACACAATTTAAAATTACCAAGCTTGAGGCAGAATATGCCGTTAGAATTTCGGAAGAAGAACAGTTAGCAAACAACCGTGACAGTGCCCAAAAAATTGTTATTTCTTTAGAGAATTGTTTAGATAAATTACTAAATGAAAAGAAATTTCAACAACATGAAGAAAGCCGGCTTTTGCAAAATTTAGTAAATTTAAAAGAGCAGATACAAATAAATGGTAATAAACTAGCAGAAGTGCAGAAAGAACTTAAATCTTTTTATTCCCAAGTTAACCTATTAAAAGAAAAAGAAAAAGAAATAATTATAAAAATAAATAATCAACGGGAAAAGCTTGGAGTTGATGAGGAAAAACTCTTAGACTTAAGAAAGTCCTTAGAAGAACAAAAAGATGAGCAGTTTGAATTAAATTTCCGTGAGGTTTCTTTAAAAAACGAAATTGGGTTTATAACGGAGCGTATCGATAGGTTAACAAAGGAATGTTTAAAAATTGAAGGCGAAATTAGCGAATTAACCAAGGAAATTTCCGAAGCTGAATGTTTATTGAACAATTTAGTTGATGATAAAAAACAAGCCCTCATTAAACTTGATGGCTTAAAAAAAGAGCGAGGAGTTTTAGAAGAAAGAGTTTTATTTTTAAAGAAAGAAATAGAAATCTTACAAAAAGAACAATCAATTTTAGAGAAAAGATATCATGAAACTTCTGCTCGTTTACAAATCCTGAATAAACTGGAAGAAAGTTATGAAGGTTATGGTAAGGAAATAAAAAATTTATTTGAAGCAAAGCAAAAAGGAATACTTAAAAATCCCCATAACATTATTGGTACTGTTGGAGAATATTTGGAAGTTAACGAAAAATATCGTTTAGCTATTGAAACAGCCTTAGGAGCAAGTATAAAAAACGTAATTGTAAATAATGCCCAAGAATTAGAACCAATATTAGTTTACTTAAAAGAAAATAAGCTTGGGAGAATCACCTTTTTAGCCCTTGATTTACTTTCGGTGGATAGTTTAAAAACGAATTTTATAGAGTTAAAGGACGTTAGCGGGTTTATTGGAAAAGCAATTGACCTTATTACTTTTCCCCAGAAACTTTCTAAAGTTTATGAGAGCCTTTTGGGTAAAGTATTAGTAGGTACTGATTATCAAGCCTGCTTGAAAATAGCAAAAATTACAAAGCATAAATTTAAAGTTGTAAGCCTTGAAGGAGAGCTCTTACTTCCAGGAGGGGCCATTGTTGGTGGAAGTTTTGCTTCGCAATCTTCAGTTTTACAGAGAAAAAATGAAATAAAATTTCTTAATAAACAAATAAATGAGCTTTTAGAAAAAAAAGCTGAAGTTACCGAAACAATTAAAAAGCTTATCAAGGAGCAGGAAGAGCTTACATTAAAAATAGCTAATTTGAGAGAGGAAGTTAATAAAACTGAAGGAAATATTACTGAGATGGCTTTTAAAGAAGAAAGCCTTCAGGAAAAGAAAGACCGGTTGGTAAGTAGGTATTTAGAGCTAAAAAATCAATTAGGAAAAAATATTAAAGAAAGAGATAATTTAATAGCGGAAAAAGAAACCCGGGAAAAGGAGATACTAAAAATTAATGAAACAAAGGCAAAGTTACAGGATAAGATAAGAAATCTAGAGGAGCAAATATCTACTATCAATAATCTAATAGAAAAAAATCAAAATTATCATCAAGCATTGAATTTAGAGAAGATACAGGTGGAAAAAGCTCTGGAAAATTTAAATAATCTTATTCGGGAAAAAAGATATCAGCAAAAAGAAATTTTCGAAAGACAATTAAGTAATGCTAGAAAAGCTATTGAAGCTAAAAAAACACTCTTAACTTTAAGGAATGATTTAATAAATTTAGAGAAAAAGACGAAAGTTCACCAAGAGGTTCTAATGTTTGCTACAAATTCTTATGAGAAAATAAAAAATAGCCATGAAAGTTTAAAAGCAAAGCTTACGGAAGTACAATATAATCTTTCACAGTTACAAAAATTTACTCAAAGACAAATTGCCGATTTAACTCGTCTAGAAGCGAAACAAAGGGCTCTAATTCAGGAAATTAATTCAATAAAGTTGTTATTAAATGAAAAATACGGTATAGTTTTAGGGGATGAAGAAACAATTAGTATGGATGAAAGTAATATTGAAGAAACCGATATTGAAACGCTTTATCAACAACTTCAAGATTTAGGGACGGTTAATGTATTTGTAATTGATGAACATAAAAGGTTAGAAGAACGAATCAATTTTTTAAATAAGCAAAAAAGAGACCTTGAAGAGGCTAAAGAACAACTAGAAAATTTGCTTGAACAACTAAACAAAGAAATAGAACAAAAATTTAATGAGTTTTTAAATTTACTTAACAGAGAATACGACTTGGTCTTTAAAGAATTATTTGGTGGGGGTCGAGCAGCTCTTGAAAAAATAACAGGGGAATTTAAGAAAGAAGGAGTTGAAATTATTGTAGAGCTTCCCGGGAAAAAACGGCAGCCTCTTGGCCTTCTTTCCGGTGGGGAAAGGGCGCTGGCAACAATTGCTCTTCTTTTTGCTTTGTTTAATTTAAAACCATCGCCTTTTTGTGTTTTAGACGAAATCGATGCAGCATTAGATGAAGTAAACGTTCAACGATTTTCTTCTTACTTAAAGAAGATTGGCCAGAAAAGCCAGGTAATTATCATCACCCATCGACGGGGCAGTATGGAAGCTTGTTCTAAATTAGTTGGTATTAGCATGCAAGAAGGATGTTCTAAGGTCTTATCAATTTCCTTACAAAATATCAAAGCAGGTTAAAATACGGGGTAGGTGAATACTTTGGGTTTTTTTGACCGGTTAAAAGATGGTTTATTAAAGACGAAACAAAATATTGTGGCCAAAATTGAAGATGTTTTAAAAAAATCTTCGGTTGATGAGGAGCTTTTTGAAAAACTTGAAGAAATACTAATTGAAGGGGATGTAGGTGTAAAACCCAGCCTGGAGCTTGTGGAAAAACTCAGAAAGGTAGCAAAAGAACAGCGAATTTCCGATGGTGAACAATTAAAACAAGTGTTAAAAGAGGAAATTCGTACAATATTGGCTTTGGGTGATAATAGTCTCAAAGAAACTAGTAGAAATCCTCAAGTTATTTTGGTAGTTGGGGTAAATGGGGTAGGTAAAACCACAACTATTGGCAAGTTGGCTTATTATTTTAAACAGCAGGGTAAACAGGTCATTTTAGCGGCGTGTGATACTTTTAGAGCAGCGGCCATTGATCAACTGGAAATTTGGGGGAATAGAACTGGGTGCCAGGTAATAAAGCATAGCGAAGGGTCAGATCCTGCAGCGGTAGCTTTTGATGCAGTAAAGGCAGCAGTAGCTCGCAGAGCTGATATCTTAATAGTGGATACTGCGGGAAGGCTTCATACCAAAACAAATTTAATGGAAGAGCTTCGAAAAATAAAAAGGGTTATTGAAAGGGAAGTTTCAGGAGCTCCTGATGAAATTTTACTGGTTTTGGATGCCACTACTGGACAAAATGCTCTAAGCCAGGTTGAGTATTTTAATAAAGCGCTGGAATTAACTGGTTTGGTTTTAACAAAACTAGATGGTACGGCTAAAGGTGGAGTAATAATTGGGATAAAAAGCAGTTATCAAATCCCAATAAAATTTATAGGGGTTGGCGAAAAAATGGATGATTTAAGGCCTTTTGACCCCCATGAATTTGTGGAAGCTTTGTTTAATTAAAATAACCAGTAAAGGGAGGAAAATATATGACAGTAAAAATTGCAGTGATTGGTGGCACCGGGGTTTATGACCCAAAAATGTTAAAAAATCTCACTAAAGAAAAAATTTCCACACCCTATGGTGAAATTGAAGTTACTATTGGCGAACTGGCAGGAAAAAAAGTAGCTTTCCTTCCTCGACATGGTGCTGGCCATACGGTACCACCGCACCTTATCAATTACCGGGCCAACATTTGGGGATTAAAAATGCTTGGCGTAAAACAAATTATTGCGACAACTGCAGTTGGTTCATTAAATTTAGATATGAAAGGTGGCGATTTTGTTTTAATTGATCAGTTTCTTGATTTTACTAAAAACCGAATTTATACCTTTTATGATGGCGGTGAACGGGGGGTAGTTCACACTGATGTCACCGAACCTTATTGTCCTGAACTAAGGAAAATCATCTTAAAAGCAGGACATGATTTAGGTTATACCGTTCATTCGTCGGGAACTTATGTTTGTACGGAAGGTCCGAGATTTGAGACGGCTGCCGAAATAAAAATGTTTGCAAAATTAGGTGGCGACCTTGTGGGGATGACCAGTGTACCGGAAGTGGTTTTAGCTCGCGAGGCAGAAATGTGCTATGCTTCGATATCCCTTGTTACCAATTTTGCTGCTGGGATTTCACCAAATCCGTTAACTCACGAAGAAGTAGTGGAAATGATGGCAACTAAAAGCGAACAATTAAAAAACCTTATTGCCAAAACCATAGAAAACTTAGACCCCAATCGGGATTGTTGGTGTCAACATGCACTAAGTGGTCAGAAAGAATTAGGAAAGTAAATTTCCCTAAGGGAGGGGGTAATTTTTATGAGTATTATCCGCGATATAAACTTGGCTCCTGTAGGACATCAGAAAATTGAATGGGTAAAAAAATACATGCCAGTTTTAAATTATCTTAAAAATGAACTTAAAGAGAAAAAGCCTTTTGTCGGCAAAAAAATTACCATGAGCATCCATTTAGAAGCTAAAACTGCCTATCTTGCCTTAGTTTTAAAGGAACTTGGGGCAGAAGTGGCCGTAACCGGTTCAAATCCTCTTTCCACTCAGGATGAAATTGCTGCAGCACTAGTAGACCAGGGTTTAGAAGTTTATGCCTGGCATGGGGCAACTGCCGAAGAATACGAGGAGCATTTAATTAAAGCCTTAGAATTTAAACCGGATATAATTATTGATGATGGAGGTGACTTAGTCCACATTTTACATAACGTCCGGCCCGAACTTGCCGAAAAGGTTATTGGCGGTGCTGAAGAAACCACCACTGGAGTTCATCGCTTGCGGATTTTGGAGAAAAATAATGCTCTTAAATTCCCAATGATTGCGGTAAATGATGCATTTACAAAGCATATGTTTGATAATCGTTATGGGACCGGTGAATCATCGTTAACTGCTCTCATGGCTAATACTAACTTATTAATTGCCGGGAAAAATTTTGTGGTAGCAGGTTATGGCTGGTGCGGTAAGGGGGTAGCCCAAAAAGCCCGGGGGCTTGGAGCCAGGGTTATTGTTACTGAAGTCAATCCTGTTCGGGCCCTGGAAGCTTATATGGACGGTTTTGAGGTAACCGATTCCTTAACGGCAGCTAAAATTGGGGATATTTTTGTAACTGTTACCGGTTGCAAAGATGTATTTCGGGCCAAACATTTTGCAGTAATGAAAGATGGCGCCATATTGGCTAATGCTGGTCATTTTAACGTTGAAATTAACCTAGATGAACTTCAAGAAATGGCAGTTGCGGTTTCGGAAGTAAGGCCTAATATTAAAGGATACCTTTTGGCTGATGGCCGGCAGTTAAATGTAATTGCTGAAGGACGTTTAGTGAATTTAGCGGCAGGGCAGGGACATCCGGCGGAAATTATGGATCTTTCCTTTTCCCTTCAGCTTTTATCAGCTTTATATCTCTTAGAAAAGCAGGGCGTACTTTCACCTAAAGTTTATAACTTACCTCAGGAACTTGACGAAAAAGTTGCATATTATAAATTAAAATCACTTAATATTGAAATCGATAGCTTAACTGCAGACCAAAGAGCTTATTTATTCGGATAAGAAGGGGTTATTGATGAAGTTAAGTGTGGAAAAAATAAAGGAAAAAATAGTAAAAACCACCCAGAAACTCTGCCAGTATGGCCTAATGTTTTATAATTGGGGTAGTTTAAGCGTCTACATTCCTGAAGAAAATGTTGTAGTCATCACACCGTTAACTCCGGATATGGCCTGTCTTAGTACCTTTGACGTCCTAATTGTGGATATGGATGGTAACGTCTTGGAAGGAGAAAACCAGGCTAAATTTAACTTAAAACTTCACCGGCAAATTTATAATGTACGTTCGGATGTTCGAGCGATTATCCATGCTCATCCGGTTAATAGCACTGTCCTTTCCATTTTACACGAACCTTTACCGTTAATATTACCGGAGATGGTGAGAACTATTGGTAAAGATGTGCCTATTACAGGTTCTTTATTTATTGATTCCCCAGCGTATTTAGACGAAATCAAAGCTTTAGCAGAAAGGCATAATGCTTTTTTGCTAGCCAATAATGGCCTTGTAACTTTAGGCAAAAATCTTGATGAAAGCTTTAACCTTTGCCGCATGGTTGAAAAATGTTCCGAAATATACCTGCAAGCTCTCAGAGTGAAGGAACCGCGCGTCTTAAATCTTGAAGAAATAAATTATCTTAAAAATCTATTTTAAAAAAAAGGCGGTGAGAAAGGTGTCAATTTTAATAAAAAATGTGGTTATGCTTGATTTAATAAACCATGAAGCCGCAGAAAAAGACATTTTTATTGAAAAAGACCGTATTTCCCAAATAGCTTCTAAAATCAATTTATCCCCATTAACTGCTAACACGACGATTATTGACGGTAAGGGCAAAATAGCTCTTCCTGGACTTGTTAATGGTCATACCCACGTAGCCATGACTCTCTTTCGTGGGGCTGCCGATGACTTGCCATTAATGGATTGGTTAAATAACGTTATCTGGCCTAGTGAAAGTCGGTTAAAAGGAGAAGACGTTTACTGGGGAAGCTTACTGGGAATTGTTGAAATGCTGAAAAGTGGCACTACTACCTTTTGTGATATGTATTTTTTCATGGATGAAGTTGCCCGGGCGGTTGAGGAAAGTGGAATACGGGCTTTATTAAGCCGAGGGATGGTTGCTCTTGATCCTGTCAATGGCGAAAAAGGGCTTAAGGAGAGTGGCGAATTTATAAAAAACTGGCAGGGGAAAGCAAGCGGGCGGATAACAACGGCTCTAGCCCCTCATGCTCCGTATACCTGCCCGCCGGAATTTTTAAAAGAGGTTATATCAGAAGCGAAAAAATTAGGTGTTCCTATACATATCCATATTAGTGAGACGCTGGATGAAATTAAAATCATTAAAGAGAAATACGGAACTACTCCGGTAAGACATTTAGAAAATCTGGGATTATTTGAAGTAAAAACCATTGGCGCTCATTTAGTTCACGTTGATGATGAAGAAATCGAGATATTAAAACGTTATCGTGTGGGGGCAATCCACAATCCGCAGAGCAATATGAAACTTGCTTCAGGTATTGCCCCGGTTCAAAAAATGCTTGAACGGGGAGTTCTTGTAGGGTTGGGCACTGACGGGGCGGCAAGTAACAATGATTTAGATATGTTTGAAGAACTGAGAACTGCCTCATACTTGCAGAAAGTTAGTACAATGAATTCCCAAGCCTTAAATGCTAAAACCTCTTTAGAAATTGCAACTTTATTGGGAGCAAAGGCTCTTGGTTTTGAAGATATTGGGGCAATTAAAGAAGGATATAAAGCAGACATTATTTTAGTCGATGCCAATGAAACTTATTACTATCCGCGCCATAATGTTTTTAACTTGCTTGCGTATTCTGCCAAGGGGGCGGATGTCGAGACAGTTATAATTGATGGTGAGATAGTCATGAAAAACCGGGAACTAACCCGGATTGATGAGGAAAAAATTAAATTTGAGGCAAATAAACGGGGAATACAATTAGTGGCGGGGTAGATAATGTGGAAACAGTGCGCTTGCTTGGAGGAAAACCTCACCGAGTATTAGGTGGTCATCCTTGGATTTACAAAACTGAATTAGAGCAACAATATCCTTATCCTCCAGGGGAGTTAGTTCGGGTTTTTGACCATAAAAACCGCTTTATTGGAATTGGTTATTATAATCCCAACTCCCAAATTGCTGTCAGGATAATGTCTTTTGTCGATGAAGATATAAACTACCAGTGGTTTAAAAACAAAATTGAAAAAGCAAAACAGTACCGCTCGTTAGTAGTTTCTGATACTGATGCCTACCGGTTAATTTACGGGGAAGCGGATCAAATTCCAGGGTTAATTGTGGATTGCTTTGGTGATTATTTAGTTTTGCAGAGCTTAACCTATGGAATTGAAAGACTTAAGCCCTTGATAGTTGAGGCATTAATGGAAGTAGTTAAACCAAAAGGCATTTACGAACGAAGCGATGTTCCAGTGCGGGAAAAAGAGGGGTTACCGTTAGTGACTGGACTTTTGGCCGGGGAAGTACCGGAGCTGGTTATAATAAAGGAAAATGGTTTTAGATTTTCAGTAAATATCAAAGAAGGTCATAAAACCGGCTATTTTTTAGATCAAAGAGAAAACCGCTTAGCTTTAAAGCCGTTTGTGGTAGGAAAATCCGTTTTAGATTGTTTTTGTCACACCGGAGCATTTTCTATTTATGCGGCAGGCTTTGGTGCCAGGGAAGTAACGGGGGTTGATATTTCTTCTGAGGCTATCGCCAGGGCTCAGGAAAACGCCGCGTTAAATGGTTATAGCAATAAGATTTATTTTTTTGAAGCAAATTGTTTTGATTATCTGCGGGAATTGGAGAAAGAAAAGGCCAAATTTGATGTGGTGATTTTAGATCCGCCGGCCTTTACTAAAAGTAAAGCAGCATTAGAGGGAGCCATTCGTGGGTATAAAGAGATAAATTTACGGGCATTGAAACTTTTAAACGACGGTGGTTTTTTAATTACCAGCTCCTGTTCCTACCATCTTACCGAAGATTTATTTTGGGATGTATTGTATGATGCTGCATATGATGCCAAAAAAAGAGTGAGGATAATTGAAGCCCGCCGGCAAGCTAAGGACCACCCGATGCTTCTTTCCTCACCCGAAACCTATTATTTAAAGTATTTTATTTTACAAGTTATTTCTTAAATAGTGAACCAAAGACGGTTTTTAAATTGGCCGAGGCAACTCCCAGAAAACTATTGTGGCTTTCAAAAATTTCTTTAAGAGCGCTTACCATAAAATTGAGCTCTTCTTTTTCCACAATTAGGGGTGGTTCTAAACGGATTACGTTGGGGTTGTTTAAAGTATAAGCAGTGATTATGCGGTATTTATTCATCAATAATCCGGCGACAAAACTTCCAGTATATTCCCGGGCAAGATTAGTAAGTCCGGGAATTTTATTTAATATACCTTTAGGTTCATTAAATTCAATACCAATTAGTAAACCTTTTCCACGAATATCTTTTATTAAGGGATAGGAATTTTGTAAGGATTTTAACTGGTCTAAAAAATAATTTCCCAATTCGTCGGCTTTTTTTGCTAAATCCCATTTAATTAAAAGTTCCATAGCCTTTATAACAGCTGCCATTGCTTTAGTGTTTCCACCAAAGGTGGAGGTATGTAAGGTTGCTTTATCGGTTGATCCATAAGCTTTTTTCCAGATGGCATCAGAAGTTATATAGGCGCCAACAGGGATGACTCCACCGCCTAAAGATTTAGCTACGCACATAATATCCGGAACAATTCCCTCATGCTCTACAGCGAAAACTCTTCCTGTTCTCCCAAAACCCGTTTGAATCTCATCGGCAATTAATAAAGCTCCATATTTATGACAAAGCTCTAAAGCGCCTTTAAGATAGCCTTTTGGAGGAACTATAACGCCTCCTTCTCCTTGAATAGGTTCAACTATAAAAGCGGCAATAGGTTTGGATTTTAAAATACTTTCTAATTCATCTAAATCGCCGTAAACCACGGGATAACACTCCGGTAAAAGGGGTGAAAAGGGAGTTTGGTATTTTTGGCGGCCAGTTACAGATAATGCTCCAAAAGATTTTCCGTGGAAAGAATTATGGGCATAGACTATTCCTGGTCTTCCAGTATATATCCTGGCAAGTTTTAAAGCTCCTTCAACTGCTTCAGCTCCTGAATTTCCAAAGAAAACTCGTTTTAAGTTGCCTGGAGTGATTGCCGCCAGATTAAAAGCTGCAGCTCCAATCAACTGACCAATAGAAGCCTGTAAAAGATTGGGTAAATCTTTTACCTCATCGACTGCTTGCCAGATTTCTTCAGGATTATGGCCAAAGTTTAAACTGCCATAGCCCCCTAAAAAGTCAAGATACTCGTTTCCTTCATTATCCCAAACTTTTGTCCCTTTAGCTCGAACAAACTGCTTATCAAATTCTAATAAACCTAGAAGAGTTGCCAAACTTTCATTTACGTATTCCCGATAGAGGTCGCGTATATCCTGGCGGGTTAAATTTAAAGCTTTCTCTAAGGTAATGAGTTCCATATTTTTAACCTCCTTCTTTTTCCTTGACAATTTAAGTATAACTAAATAAAATACTACTGTAAAGGTTAAATACTTGACAGGTGACAAAATGATTGACGAATATGCAAGGAACGGCAGTTTACTTGAGTTATACGGCAAGTTACTCACCGATAAACAAAGAGAGATAATGGAACTTTACTATTTAGAAAATTGGTCGTTAGCTGAAATTGCCGAGTATTTCAGAATTAGCCGACAGGGAGTTTATGATATTTTACAGCGAGCGGTTCGCCAGTTAAATTTTTATGAAGGGAAACTTGGACTATTAAAAAAAGAGGAACAGCGCCAACAAACATTAAATACAATTATTCAGGATATCAGGAAAACTTTTAACTCGAAGGAATACTTAAAATTACAACCTTTTCTTGAACAAATAAAAAATCTTTTTGAGTAACGGGAGCGGATGAAATGTTTTTTGAAAACCTATCCAGTAAATTACAAGAAGTATTTAAAAAGTTAAAGAGTAAAGGGAAGCTTTCGGAAGATGATGTCAATTTGGCGATGCGCGAAGTACGAATGGCTCTTTTGGAAGCGGATGTAAACTTCCAGGTGGTAAAAGATTTTATTGCTCGAGTAAAAGAAAAAGCAATTGGGCAGGAGGTTTTAGAAAGCTTAACCCCAGGGCAACAAGTAATAAAGATTGTCCATGAAGAATTAATTGCTTTAATGGGTAAGAGTAATGCCAAGCTCAATGAAGCTGGAGCTCCTCCAACCATTATCATGTTGGTTGGATTACAGGGGGCCGGGAAAACTACTACTGCTGCTAAGCTGGCCAATTTGTTAAAGAAACAGGGTAAAAAACCATTGCTGGTAGCGGCGGATATCTACCGACCCGCAGCAATAAAGCAATTACAGATTTTAGGAGAGATTATCGATGTACCGGTTTTTACAATGGGTGAAAAATCACCGGTAGATATTGCTAAAGCTGCTTTAAACTTTGCCAAAACCAATTTAAGAAATTATGTTATTATTGATACTGCTGGACGTTTGCATATAAACGAAGAGTTGATGGAGGAATTAAGAAATATAAAGGAGTTTATAAACCCGCACGAAATATTACTGGTAGTTGATGCAATGACCGGACAGGATGCTGTGAATGTTGCTAAAACTTTTAATGAAGAGCTGGGTTTAACCGGAGTTATTCTTACTAAGTTAGATGGGGATACCAAAGGTGGAGCGGCCTTATCGGTAAAAGCTGTTACTGGCTGCCCAATTAAATTTATCGGGATGGGGGAAAAAATCGAAAATTTAGAACCGTTCCACCCTGAGCGAATGGCTTCCCGAATCTTGGGAATGGGTGATGTTTTAACTTTAATTGAAAAAGCCCAAGCCGCGCTTGATGCCGAAAAGGCCCAAAAAATGCAGGAAAAGCTAAAAAGCCGGGATTTCGATTTAGAAGACTTTTTAGATTCCATGCAGCAAATAAAAAAAATGGGCCCTTTAGAACAGCTTTTAGGTATGATTCCGGGTATGGGAAAAGTTAAGGATTTAGCAGGAATGGTAGATGAAAAGGAATTAAAGCACGTGGAAGCAATTATCTATTCCATGACCCCGGAGGAGAGAAGAAGACCGGAAATTATTGATGGTAATCGCAAAAAACGAATTGCCAGGGGTAGTGGTACCAGTATTCAAGAAGTAAATAGGCTTTTAAAGCAATTTGAACAGATGAAAAAAATGATGAAACAGTTTGGTGGTATGGAAAAACAGTTAAAGAAAGGTAAGAAAATTAAATTTCCATTCTTTACCTAATATTAATCTAGAAACCTAATAAGGGAGGTGAAACAATGGCAGTAAAAATTCGTTTAAAAAGAATGGGTGCAAAGAAAAATCCTTTCTATCGGGTAGTTGTTGCTGATGCTCGTTCTCCACGGGATGGCCGGGTTATCGATGAAATTGGTTATTATGATCCTGTAAAGCAACCGGCAGTGGCTGTTATTAATGAAGAAAAAGCCCTGGACTGGCTTAAAAAAGGAGCTCAGCTTACTGAAACAGCCCGAGCCCTTTTTAGAAAAGCTGGTGTTTTGCAGAAGTTTAACCAAAAATAGACACCGCGAGGTGGATTTATGAAAGAATTAGTAGAAGTTTTGGCTAAATCTTTGGTGGATAAACCGGATGAAGTGGCAGTAACTGTAGCCGAAGGGGAAAAAGCTATCTTAATTGAACTTAAAGTAGCGCCGGAAGATGTGGGAAAGGTGATTGGAAAGCAAGGAAGAATTGCCAAGGCACTGCGTACCTTGGTAAAAGCGGCAGCTACTAAAGAAAAAAAGAAAGTGATTTTGGAGATAATGTAAAGGGGCACATCGCCCCTTTTTTTTAAAAGGTGATGGTTGTGGAAAACTTAATTGCTATAGGGTATATATTGGGGACATTTGGTACTGAGGGTTGGGTAAAAGTTGAGCCTTTAACTAATTTCCCCCAAAGGTTTAATGAAACTAAAAGGGTTTTTTTTGAAAAAGAAGATGAAATTTTTCCTTTATATTTGGAAAAGGTTCAATTCCACACCGACAGGATAATGTTAAAGTTTCAAGGAATAAATGAGCTAAAAGAAGCAGCGAAATTAACCAGTGGATATTTAAAAATTCCAAGGTCCGAAATTTTAGCTCTTAAGGAAAATGAATTTTATATTTTTCAATTAAAAGGTCTTACAGTTTTTGATACAGAAAACCGGAAAATAGGTATAGTACGCACTGTTCTTAATAATCCAGCTAACGATTTGCTAGTAATCACTACTGCTAAAAATAAAGAGGTACTAATTCCGTTTTTAAAAGTTTTTATTAAAGAGGTAAATTTACCCGAAGGTTTCATTAAGGTATATCTTTTGCCCGGTATGCTGGAGGAATAACTCATGAAAATAGATATTTTAACCCTTTTTCCTGAGATGTTTTTGGGACCATTAAACCATAGTATTTTAAAAAAAGCTCAGGAAAAAGGAGTAATTAAAATAAATTATATTAATATTAGAGATTTTACCACTGACCGGCATCATACGACTGATGATAAGCCTTTTGGTGGTGGTGCCGGTATGGTTATGAAAGCAGAACCAGTAATTCGAGCTTATGAATCAATACCTAAAACTAAAGCCTATACTGTAATGTTGTCACCCCAGGGACGGAAATTTAACCAAAACCTTGCATGGGAACTTTCCCAAAAAGAACATTTAATATTGATCTGCGGCCATTATGAAGGTATTGATGATAGGGTGCGGCAGCTCATTGTTGATGAGGAAATTTCCATCGGCGATTATGTTTTAACTGGGGGAGAAATTGCCGCTATTGTTATTGTTGATGCAGTTGTTCGTTTGGTTCCAGGAGTATTGGGAGATGAGGCATCTCTTGTTGAGGAAAGTTTTACTAACCGCCTTTTAGAGTATCCTCAATATACTCGCCCGAGAAATTTCCAAGGTTTAGAAGTACCAGAAATATTACTTTCGGGTAATCATAAAAAAATTGATTTATGGAGAAAAAAAGAGTCACTACTTACTACTTTTTTTCGTCGCCGGGATTTATTAAAAAAAAGAGGACTTACAAAAGAAGAAAAGATTCTTTTATGGCAGGGATTTTTTGAACTAGCCATGTTAATCGACGAAATTCCTGAAAGGAGCGAATAGGGTTGGGCAATGTTTATTTAGCCCTGGTTCATTATCCCGTTTATAACAAACATCTGGAAGTGGTAACAACTTCGGTAACTAACTTAGATATTCACGATATTGCCCGGTCGTCTCGAACTTATGGAATAAAAAATTATTATATAGTTCACCCGTCGCCAACCATGAAGCAGTTAATAAAGAAAGTTTTAAACTTCTGGCAAGAAGGGTATGGGGCAAGCTATAATCCAGACCGCAAAGAAGCATTTAAAATTGTAAAATTGGTTTCTTCCCTTGAGGAGGTAATTTTTGATATAGAAAAACTTGAAGGTAAAAAGCCTTTGACAATTAGCACCGATGCAAGAATTTATTCTAACACTGTTAGTTATAATTTTTTAAGAAATAAGATAAAAGAGGATTCTAATCCTTATCTTTTGCTCTTTGGTACCGGATGGGGGTTAACCCGGGAAGTCATGGAGAGCACAAGCTTTATTTTGGAACCTATTTATGGACCTTCTGATTATAATCACTTAAGCGTTCGCAGTGCTGTAGCAATAATCTTAGATAGACTTTTAGGAGAAAATTGGTTTAGCAAATGAGGCCTTGAAAGGCTAAGAAATAAATGGTATAATTTTATCGCTTATTAAACGTTCCGCTGGACAAGGGCTCCATGAACGTGGTGGAAGGAGGGAAAAAGTTATGGATTTGTTAAAATCTTTGGAAGAAGAACAGTTGAGAACAGACCTTCCTGAGTTTCGTCCCGGAGATACTGTAAAAGTGTACTTTAAAGTAATTGAGGGTAACCGGGAGAGAATCCAGCCCTATGAGGGAGTTGTAATTAGGAAAAGAGGTTCAGGTTTAAGTGCTACCTTTACTGTACGTCGGGTTTCCTATGGTGTTGGGGTAGAAAGAACTTTTCCATTACACTCCCCGCGGATTGAAAAAATCGAAGTTACCCGTCGTGGTAAAGTAAGAAGGGCTAGACTCTATTACTTAAGGAAATTGACCGGTAAAGCTGCGCGCATTGCCGAGCGTCGATAAGAAAAGGAACGAAGGGACGATAGATCGTCCCTTTTTTCATTTCTTATTTTATTTTTACCGGAAGGGAGTTAATTATGATAAACTGGTATCCTGGCCATATGTTTAAAACCAAAAAAGCTCTAATAGAGCAGATTAAGCTTATCGATGTGGTTTTGGAAATTCGAGATGCCAGAATCCCGATCTCTAGCCAAAATCCGGACATAGATGAAATATGTCAAAATAAACCGAGAATTATCTTGTTTAATAAAAAAGATTTAGCGGATATAGAAAAGACAGAAAAGATAATCAAGAAAATAAGCTGGCCGCAGGAGGTGTATTATTCACTGGTTGATACTTGGGAATTTCAGGGGTTAAGAGAGGTCTGGCGCATCATTGATTATGTGCATGGGCAGATAAAAGATAAATGGCAAAAAAAAGGTTTAAGGCCGCGACCATTAAGAGGAATAGTAGTTGGAATTCCTAATGTCGGGAAATCAACTATAATTAATCGCCTCTTAAAAAAGTCAGTGAAAACCGGAGCAAAGCCAGGGGTTACTCGGGGGGTGCAGTGGATAAAGCTATCAGATAAATTGGAGCTTATGGATACACCAGGTGTACTTTGGCCGCGCCTGGGCGATCAGGAAGTTGGACTAAAGTTAGGGGCTACTGGGTCTATAAGCGATGAGGTTTTACCGGTGGTTGAAGTTGCTACTTGGTTATTAAAAATTTTGCTGGAGGAGGGAAAACCCGAGTTTTTTGCTCGTTTTAGCTTAAATGGAAACGAAAATATTCCGGAGGTTTTTGCCAAGATAGGTCAAAAAAGAGGTTTATTTAAAAAAGTTAAAGAACCTGATTATGACAAAATAGCGCTCGTCATTTTAAAAGAATTCCGTCAAGGTCTTCTGGGAAAATATACTTTGGACAATATGTGAAATATATAACATATTAAATAAAAAAATAAATAAAAATCTTTAATAAAAAAATTTTTTTGGCAGGGAAATTGTCCATTAATAGCGAAATATACTTTGGTTATGAAAACTTTTATTAATAATTTGCCGGCAAATCTCCAAATTGAAAATAATTTGTTTTTAAAGGGCCATGAATTGGTTGGGGGCGGTGACGAAGCGGGGCGCGGCCCGGTGGCCGGTCCTGTTGTTGCGGCAATCGTTGTAATTAAGCCTGGAATTTTCATACCTGGAGTCGATGATTCAAAATTACTTTCCGCCCAAAAGCGTAAACTACTTTTTAAAGAGATAATTAATGTGGCAGAAGATTGGTCCGTGGCAGTTGTAGAACCAGAATTGATTGACCGCTTTAATATTTATCAGGCGACAAGATTTGCCCTTAAAGCTGCTCTTTTGCATTTAAATGTTAAACCTTCTGCCTTAATTTTAGATGCGTTAAAAATTGATGGATTTTCCGGTGAACAAATAGCACTGGCCAAGGCAGATCACCTTTCGTTTACTGTTGCTTGTGCTTCCATAATTGCAAAGGTTGTTCGCGATCGAATTATGGAGCAATACGACAAAATTTATCCAGGCTACGATTTTAAAAAAAATAAGGGTTACCTCACCGCCCAGCATCGACGGGCGATAAAGAAACTTGGGCCAACGCCCATACACCGTAAAAGCTTTGAACCTATAAAAAGTTTTTATAGTCAAATGCAGCTTTTTGACGAAGAATAAGGAGGTATAAAGGGACAATTTGTTGAATATATACTGATGGGTGTAATTTGTTTTTATTAATACATTCACCAAAAAAAGGAAGGAGGGAAAGGGGTGCTAAGCCCAAAAGGTGCAATTTTAATCTTTTTCCTCACGGGTGTTTTGCTTTCTATCATTATTTTAGTATTAAATTATTTGCTGTCACCCAAAAGCAAGTCCCTTATAAAGCGAGAGCCTTATGAATGCGGACTTGAAACTATCGGACCGACTTGGGTGCAGTTTAAAGGGAATTATTTTATGTATGCCTTAGTATTTGTAATGTTTGACGTTGAAACAATATTTTTATACCCGTGGGCGATGCGTTTTAATGTTTTGGGTTTGTTTGCATTTATTGAAATGGTGATATTTATTGGAATTTTAGTTTTAGGCTTATGGTATGCCTGGAAGGAAGGGGCGTTAGAATGGAAATAAAAACTATCCAGAGTGAAGAAGAAAAGCTTATTGGAAAAAACATCTTTCTTACCACTTTAGATACAGTATTTAACTGGGCTCGGGGTAATTCGCTTTGGCCGTTGACCTTTGGCTTAGCCTGTTGCGCTATTGAGGTTATGGCGGCAGGGGGGCCCAAATATGATTTTTCGCGTTTTGGCTATGAGGTTTGGCGGCCTTCTCCCCGGCATGCGGACTTAATGATTGTTGCGGGAACTATAACAAAGAAGATGCAGCCTTTGGTCTTGCGTTTATACGAGCAAATGGCTGAACCAAAATATGTGATAGCGATGGGAAGCTGTGCCCTTTCGGGTGGACCCTTCGTTGATTCTTATCATGTTGTTCCCGGGGCAAATACCTTTTTACCGGTGGATGTTTATATTCCTGGCTGCCCTCCCCGGCCGGAGGCTTTGCTTTATGGATGGCTGGAACTTAAAAGAAAAATTCAGAATCCCCGGGTGGTGAAGAAGTAATGAATATCAATGAGGTGTTTAACCGTTTACAGGGAAAATATAATGTAGAACTTAATAACGAGGCAATTATTGTCCACGTAGAAGAACTGTTAAAAGTCTTAGAAGAGATAAAAAACATGGGGTTTGAACTCTTAAATAATCTAACTGCGGTAGATTATCCTCCGGAGAGATTTGAAGTAGTTTACCATCTTGAGTCATTTTTAAACAATTATGACATCATTACTGTGAAAACAAGCATTGATAGAAACAATCCCAGAATACCTTCAGCTTTTTCCCTTTGGCCATCGGCCGACTGGCAGGAGCGGGAGGTATATGATTTAATGGGAATTATTTTTGAAAATCATCCCAATTTAACCCGCGTCTTTTTAGGCGAAGATTTTGAAGGTTTTCCTTTAAGGAAGGATTTTAAGGTTCAATCCAACAGGTAGAGGTGGATTTAAATGTTAAAAACCCAGGAAATAGCGATAAACGTTGGCCCGCAGCACCCCAGTACCCACGGTGTGTTTCGGATTATCTTAAAGTTAGACGGGGAAACAATTGTCGATGCTGAACCGGTGGTTGGTTATTTACATCGGGGCATTGAGAAATTAGCTGAAGATCGTACTTACACCCAGGTAATTCCGTATACTGATCGCATGGATTACCTTGGCGCTATGTCTTACAATTTGGGCTATGTGCAAACTGTAGAAAAGTTGATGGGGATTGAAGTACCCGAAAGAGCTGAATTTATTCGAGTCATTGCCACAGAACTTTCCCGGATTGCCAGCCACCACGTCTTTTTAGCCAGTATGTCTTTGGATATGGGAAGTTATACAGGCTGGATGTATCCATTTCGGGACCGGGAGTTAGTATTAGAACTTTTAGAAATGCTTTCTGGCTCACGAATGACCTTTAGCTTTATGCGGATAGGTGGAGTGGCTGACGACCTACCCGAGGGATTTATTGAAAAGGCTAAAGAATATCTTCCCAAAATCCTAGAAGGGGCTGACGAGGAAGAAGGACTTTTAGCCGGAAACGAAATATTTATTGCCAGAACTAAAGGTCTTGCACCGGTATCTGTGGAGAAGGCTTTGGCCTGGGGATGGGGTGGTGCAAACTTAAGAGCTTCGGGTTTTAAATTTGATTTAAGGAAGAATCGTCCTTACAGTGTTTATGATCGCTTTGATTTTGATATACCAACTGGCTCAAAAGGTGATTGCTGGGATCGATTCTATTTAAGACTTGCTGAAATCAGGCAATCGGTTAAAATAATTGAACAGGCGCTGGAGATGATTCCTGAAGGACCAATAATGGCTAAAGTACCAAAAGTAATTAAACCACCGGTTGGTGAAGCCTACCATGAGGTGGAGGCACCTAAAGGAATCCTTGGTTACTATATTGTCAGCGACGGTTCAACCAAGCCGTACCGGATGCATGTAAGAAGGCCTTCTTATATTAATATAGGAATGTTACGGGATTTATTAATTGGAACTAAATTAGCTGACTTTATTACAATTTTTGCAAGCATTGACGTGGTTTTAGGTGATGTGGACTGTTAATTTGACAGTAGGGGAGAGAGTCTATGGGTGAAAATTTATTTGTGGGAATTGCAAAAGGTTTAAGAACCTGGCTTGAAAGTCAGCATTTATTGCCACTGGTAACCGATGTAATCTTAATGTTGTTGGCGGTTGTTGGAGTTTTGGCATTTTTATTTCTAAATGCCCTCTTTTTAATTTATTATGACCGAAAATTTGGAGCTTGGGTGCAAGCGCGTTTAGGGCCTAATCGTGTGGGCCCGCGGGGTATATTTCAAACAGTGGCGGATACCTTGAAACTTTTTGCTAAAGAAATTTTTGTACCCAGCAACGTTGACCGCTGGCCTTATCTGCTGGCACCAGTTTTAATATTTACCATTCCCGTTATGCTATTTTTAGTAATTCCTTTTGGTAAAGGGATGGTTCCTTACGATTTAAATCTAGGTATTTTGTACATTGTAGCAGTTACTTCTCTGGAAACTATTACTTTATGGATGGCCGGTTGGTCGTCAAATAGTAAATACTCTCTTTTAGGGGCAATGCGCTCCGTTGCTCAGATGTTGAGCTATGAAATGCCAGTTATCTTGGCAATGATTAGTGTAGTTATGATGGTTGGGTCTATGAAGTTATCAGATATCGTTGCCGCTCAACAAAAAGTTTGGTTTATCTTTTTACAGCCTGTTGGTTTCTTAATTTATTTTATTGCGGTAAATGCGGAAATCAAAAGAACTCCCTTTGACCTGGTAGAAGGGGAATCAGAAATTATATCCGGGCCTTATACTGAATACAGCGGAATGAACTTTGCTCTCTTCTTTTTGGCTGAGTACACCAATTTTATGATCGCGGCAATGATGGTTACCACACTCTTTTTAGGTGGCTGGAATGCACCTTTTGGGTGGACATTTATTCCGTCGTGGCTCTGGTTTTTCCTCAAAATGTATCTGGTGATTACATTATTCATGTGGACCCGTTGGACTTTCTTGCGAATCCGGATAGACCAAATGTTGAATTTTGCCTGGAAGTTCCTTTTACCATTATCTTTAGTAAATATTTTTATTACAGGCTTTGGACTGTATCTTTACCGGATGATTAGGTGGTGATAAAAATGAATGGAACTGGATTGTTAAAGGGGCTAGCAATTACTTTTAAGGAATTATGGAAGAAACCAGTAACTTTACAATATCCAGAACAAAGAGAAACTCTACCTTCAAGGTTTCATGGCTCGTTCACCCTCCACAGCGAGAAATGTATTGCTTGCGGGTTATGCCAGCAGGCTTGCCCAAATAAAGTAATAAAAGTAGGAAGCGTTAAAGACGAAAATAATAAGCGAAAACTTGCTTCCTATGAAATGGAAATGAAATACTGTCTTTTTTGTGGCCTTTGTGTTGAAGCTTGTCCCACTAATGCCATCGTTTTTAATCAGGAGTACGAATTAGCAAAGTATAAATTAGAAGATGTAAAGTTAACTCTTTTTAAAAAAGAAGAGTTAACAACTGGGGAGGGGAGCGAGAATGTTTAGTGGTGAGTTAATAAGCTTTGCGGTAATAGCTTTTTTACTGATTTTTTCGGCCCTTGGGGTTGTGTTTATGAGAAATATTGTTCACAGTGTTTTGTTTTTAGCAGCGACCTTTGTGTTAATGGCCGTAACCTACCTTATGCTTGATGCCGGTTTTCTGGCAGGGGTACAGCTGGTGGTTTATGCTGGTGCAGTCTCAATTATGGTTGTTTTTGCGGTTATGTTAACTAAGAGAAGTGATTTGCATGAAACTAATCTTTTTAACCGTCAAACCGTCCCCGGAGCAATATTAAGCCTTTTAATTTTTCTAGGATTGTCCTGGGTGTTAGTTAAAACTCCATGGAACTTAGCCGATCATCCCCAGGTGGATCCAATGGCTATTAATAAAATTGCTGATTTGATGTTTGGAAAATTTGTTATTCCTTTTGAGGTTGCGGCGATTTTACTATTAGTGGCCTTAATTGGTGCCATTATCTTGGCTCTGGAGGTGAAGCCGCAGAAATGATTACTTTAACTCATTACATGCTTTTAAGTGCTGTGTTATTTACTATTGGTTTATTTGGAGTTCTTTCCAAGAAAAATGCCATTGCTGTGCTGGTATCTACTGAAATTATGTTAAATGCCGTAAATTTAAATTTAATTGCTATCAATAAATATATTGGTGTTGACGGTTTTTACGGACAGCTCATGGCGCTTTTTGTTATTGCCGTAGCTGCAGCAGAAGTAGGAGTTGGTCTTGGTATAATCATCTCAATGTACAGAAATAAAGAAACTATATCTTTAGATGATTTTAATTTCTTAAAATGGTAGCCTTTTAGAGGGTAGGTGAAAATATGGTAGAGTTTGCAATGCACAACGCGTGGTTGATTCCACTCCTCCCAGCATTATCGTTTGCGGTTATTGCCATTTTACTCTGGCCCTGGCCCAAAGCAAGTTCGACTTTTTCCATATTAATGATTCTAACCTCCTTTGTTTTAGCTTTAGCAGTAGTTTATGGAGTTTATACGCAACCGGAACTTATTGAAAAATCGATGATTTATTCTACCCGTTGGTTTTCAATGCCTGGGCTTAGGATAGATGTTGGAATAATGCTGGACCCGACTTCGGCAATGATGCTGTGGGTGGTAACTTTAGTGGCGTCATTGGTGCAAATTTATTCTCTGGGCTATATGGAAGGAGATCCGGGCTTTTCAAGTTTTTATGCTTATCTTTCCTTATTTGCCGCTTCAATGTTAGGGCTTGTTCTTTCGAGTAATTTATTACAGATGTTTGTGTTCTGGGAACTAGTTGGCCTTTGTTCCTATTTGTTAATTGGTTTTTGGTTTTATAAAGATTCTGCCCGGGAAGCTGCAAAAAAGGCTTTTATTACAACCCGGGTTGGGGACTTTGGTTTATTGATTGGACTTTTGTCTTTACAAATTATATTTGGAACTTTAAACATCAATGAACTTGCCGAAAAAGCAGCTCACTTTCAAGATTATGTTTCCGCTGGAACTTTAACCTTAGTTTTAGTGGTATTATTTTTAGGGCCTATCGGAAAGTCCGGACAGTTTCCCTTACATGTGTGGCTTCCCGATGCTATGGAAGGCCCTACCCCGGTCAGTGCATTAATTCACGCTGCAACTATGGTTGTGGCAGGGGTTTATCTGGTAGGTCGGATTCTCTTCCTCTTTAAAGCTGTGCCCACAGCTATGCATGTGGTAGCAATAATTGGTGGATTTACTGCTTTCTTTGCAGCAACTATCGCTCTGACCCAAACGGAAATGAAACGAATCTTAGCTTATTCAACCATAAGTCAGCTGGGTTATATGATGTTAGCGTTAGGGGCAGCTAGCTTAACAGCTTCAATGTTCCACCTGATGACCCATGCTTACTTTAAAGCTTTAATGTTTTTAGGAGCAGGTTCCGTGCTCCATGCTTTACACGATAAGGCACATATCCACGAAATGGGTGGTCTTTACAAGAAAATGCCCTGGACTACCTGGACCTTTGTTATTGGAGCCTTAGCTATAGCTGGCATACCACCTTTTGCTGGTTTTTGGAGTAAAGATGAAATTTTGCTGGTAGTTAAGGAAGCAGCCCACGAAGCTCCAGGTATTTACACACCTTTATTCTGGTTAGCCCTAATAACTGCCTTTTTAACGGCCTTTTACATGTTCAGGCAAGTTTTCACGGCTTTTTTTGGGCCCGAGAAACCGGAAAATCATCCTCATGAGGCTCCTTGGAATATGCGTCTACCTTTAATTGTTCTGGCTTTCTTTTCCATCGTTGGTGGCTGGGTTGGTCTTCCCTGGTTGGAAAGAGGGTTTGGTTACTGGGTCAGAATGGGTGAATATCACCATGCAGAACCGGACTACATCTTAATGGGAGTTTCAGTTTTGGTGGCCTTGGCTGGTATTTGTCTTGCTTACCTGATGTATCTGAAAAAAGCTATTGATCCTGATAAAGTGGCTGAGAGAGCCGGAATACTTTATAAACTTTCCTATAACAAGTATTACATTGACGAAATTTATTTATGGTTTAACCAAATGGTTGTAGATGGCTTAGGCAAGCTTTTATACTGGTTTGACCTATATATTGTGGATGGAATTGTTAATGGTATTGGTGCTTTAACCCGGGGGTCTGGAGCAGTGTTACGTTTTACCACTACCGGAAGCCTCCAGAATTATGCCTTAGTTATTTTCCTGGCGATTTTGGTAATTACCCTTTATTTTGCCTTTGGTGATGCCTCCTATGCATCGCTATTTTTAGGAGGTGGTAAATAATGCATTTCCCGTTATTAACAACGACGCTTTTTGCCCCGGTAATTGGTGCTCTGGTAATAGCTTTTATTCCCAAAGACGAGCATAAAACCATTAAAGCTGTTGCGGCTTTTGCTATGTTTATTTCACTATCCTTATCCCTTTATGCGTTCTTTGGTTATGATATTGCCAAAGGTGGTTTTCAGTTTGTGGAAAAATACAACTGGATTCCTGATTTAGGGGTACAGTATTACTTGGGCGTTGACGGCTTAAGCTTGCCGATGCTAGTATTAACTAATCTTTTGGGCTTTGCAGCAATTTTTGCATCGTGGAACGTCAATAATCGTCCCAAAGACTTCTTTATACTATTTTTACTTCTGATAACTGGGGTAATGGGTACTTTCATTGCCCAAGACCTGTTTATATTCTTATTATTCTATGAAGTAGTGGTTATACCAATTTATATTATGGTAGTAATCTGGGGAAGTTCAAAAAGGGTTACAAAAGAATACGCTGGTATGAAACTTACCATTTACTTATTAATTGGTAGTGCGTTCTTGCTCTTTGGTTTAATTTCCCTTTATGTGAAGAGCATCGACCTGTTGGGCTACCCAACAATGAATATTGAGGCTCTATCAAAGGTGGTCTTTCCCAAAGAGTTTCAAATCACTATTTTCCCCTTTTTACTGTTTGGTTTTGGTTCGCTTCTTTCGATGTGGCCGTTCCACTCCTGGTCTCCAGACGGTTATGCTGGGGCACCAACGGCGGTTTCGATGATCCACGCTGGGGTCTTAAAAAAGATTGGTGGCTACGGCTTAATTAGAATTGGGCTTTTCTTACTTCCGGATGGGGCAAAATACTGGGCACCAATTATTGCTATTCTTGCTACTATAAACGTTGCCTACGCAGCTTTAGTGGCTTTGGCCCAAAAAGATTTGAAGTATGTGGTTGGTTATTCCTCGGTTAGCCATATGGGGTACGTGCTTTTAGGTATTGCTTCCCTCAATATTATTGGGATTAACGGAGCAGTTGCTAACATGTTTGCCCATGGTGTAATGGCAGCTTTATTCTTTTCGATGATTGGATTTGTTTATGAAAAAACTCATACCCGTTATATTCCAGATTTAGGCGGGCTTGCTCATCAAACTCCGAAATTAGCAATAGGTCTTGTAATGGCTGGGATGGCATCTCTTGGCCTTCCGGGATTAATTAGCTTTGTTCCTGAATTTACAGTGTTTGTTGGTATATGGAAAAGTGATGTAATTGTTCCCAAGGTTCTTGCAGTAATTGCTATCGCTGGGGTTATTATCACTGCCCTCTACGTGTTGCGGGCGCTGGCGTATTCCTTATTTGGTCCGCGGCGGGAAGAATATGACCACCTGAAGGATATTCGGGGTGCAGAACTTGTTCCTTTGGTGGTTTTAGGTTTTGTCTTAATAGCTGGTGGCGTGCTACCGTTTTTAATCATGGATATGGTTAATAGCGGAGTCGCTCCTATCCTGGCCAAGTTAGGTGCAACAATGGCGATAGGGGGGAAGTTTTAAATGAGCGTTAATATAAATTATCTCTTACTTGTTCCTGAAATTTTAGTTTTATCACTGGGAATACTTCTCTTTGTGTTAGCGTTAATTACCCCCCGGAATTTACAAAAAGGTATCGGTTATTTATCGACTATTGGACTTTTAGGTATTTTGCTGTATATGCCTGTTGCCTGGAAATATACGGGAATGGCCATTGAAGGCATGTATCAGGTTGATAAAGTTTCCCTGTTTTTTAAGGCCTTAGCCTTATTATCCGGGGTGTTTGTAACAGCCATTGCCCCAAGGTATATGGAAAAAATAGGATATTACAGTGAGTTTTTCGTCTTTGCTGTATTCACAGTTTTAGGTATGATGGTTTTGGTGTCCGCTACTGATTTCCTGACGCTATACCTTGGCCTTGAGCTTATGACTATTTCCTTTATAATTCTCGCTTCCTACAAACGAGACTCGGCTATTGGGGCTGAAGCGGGAATTAAATATCTCATTTTGGCGGGAGTATCGTCAGCAGTTCTGCTTTATGGTTTGTCCCTTTTCTACGGTCTCACCAAAACTCTAAACATAGCTGATATTGCCTTAATGGTTAAAACTAATGGTGTAACCCCAGCCTTTGTTTTGGGGATGGTTTTGGTACTGGCTGGATTTGCCTTTAAAATTTCTGCAGTACCTTTTCATATGTGGGCACCGGACGTTTATCAAGGAGCTCCAACCCCTGTTACTGCCTTTTTAGCAACTGGGTCTAAAGCAGCATCCTTTGCTATCTTCATACGGTTTTTCTACTTAGCATTCCCTGGAATACGGGAACATTGGGTTGGACTTTTGGCAACCCTGGCTGCTCTTACCATGGTGGTTGGAAACTTGGTAGCGATTCCACAGACTAATTTAAAGCGCATGCTTGCCTATTCAAGTATTGCTCAGGCAGGGTATATTTTGGTGGGTTTTTTAGCTGTAGATTTTGCCGGTATTAAAGCAATGATGTTTTATTTAGCTGTCTATCTTATAGCCACTATTGGGGCTTTTACGGTTGTAACGGTTTATGAAAATGTAACAGGAAAAGAAGAAATTCGGGAATTTGCTGGCCTTGCCCAACGTTCACCGATTATGGCAGCGGTCTTAGTTGTTTCGCTCCTTTCTATGGCTGGGATACCACCACTAGCAGGGTTTGCCGGAAAGTTTTATTTATTCTTCCCGATAATTAAGAACTGGGGCTGGCTTGCTTTGCTGGCGTTAGTTATGAGTATGGTATCAGTGTATTATTATTTGCGGGTAGTATTAGTGGTGTTTCGGGATGAACCGGAAGATAAAACTCCAATACCACTCTCAAATTCAATTTATTTTACATTGATCATTACAATGGTTGCTACCATTATCCTGGGATTTTACCCAACTCCGTTGGCAAAAATAGCCCAGGAAGCGGCCAAATTGTTTATTAAGTAAACGGAAAGCCTTTTGGCTTTCCGTTTATTACATTTTGGAGGGAAAAATGAATCGAAGAGAGTTAGGTCAAAAGTGGGAAGAGTTAGCCGAACAGTATTTGGAAAGAAAAGGTTATCAAATTCTCAACAGAAATTATCAAATTCGCGGTGGGGAAATAGATATCATTGCCCAAGAGGGAGAGTTTTTGGTATTTATTGAGGTAAGATATCGTTCGGATATTTCTTATGGTACACCATCGGAAACGGTAAGTAAGAAAAAAAAAGCTGCTTTAAAAAAAGCAATTAAAGTTTACATTCACCAAAATTATCTTTATCATTTACAACCTCGAGTAGATTTAATTGGGATAGAGCGAACGGCAAAGGGTTTTTTGCTAAATCATTACCAAAATGTTATAGACTTTTAGTCTTAATGAAAAAAACAGGTGGATGGTAAATTGGAAAAACTAAAAACAGGAATTTTTAGCTAGAAATTTTATTTATGATTTGATAAAATAAACAAAAATCTAAAGCACATTTAAATATTATCCTGTTTGCCTAACTCGCTTTCGCGAGGTTTTTTTTATGCTATAATGAAAGAAAAGTAGAATTTTACGGGAGGATGGCAATGAAAAAAATTTTGCTGGTTGATGATGAAGAAAAAATCCGGAATGTATTAAAACTTTACCTAGAAAAAGAAGGGTTTACAGTTATCGAAGCTCAGGATGGAGAAGTGGCTTTAAAACGCTTTTCCGAGAGCAATGTAGACTTAATTATTCTTGACTTGATGCTTCCGGGACTTGATGGTATGGAGGTAGCAAAAGAAATACGTAAAAAATCCATGGTTCCAATCATCATGTTAACTGCCCGGGGAGAGGAAATTGATAAAATTTTAGGATTAGAACTGGGGGCAGATGATTATGTGGTTAAACCCTTCAGTCCCAGGGAAGTAATTGCCAGAATTAAAGCGGTACTAAGACGAACAATTACTAACCCTGAAATGGAGCCAAATTCAGCCCTCAAGTTTGGGATTTTAGAAATTTATCCCGAGGCCCGGGAAATAAGAGTTAACGGGGAGGAAATATTGGTAACTCCATTAGAATTTGAGCTCCTACTATATTTGGTTAACAATCGCGGAAAAGCACTTTCCCGGGAACAGCTTTTGACCAATGTTTGGGGCTATGATTATTTTGGTGAGGCGCGAACAGTAGATACTCACATAACCCGCTTAAGGGAAAAACTAAAAGATGCAGCTTCGTATATTAAAACTGTCTGGGGAGTAGGGTATAAGTTTGAGGTGAAAAATAGTGACTAATTCTCTAAAGCTAAAATTCTGGCTGGCTTTAGTATTGCTGGTGGTCGCAGCCACCAGCTCTATTTTATGGGCAACCACTATTTATATGGGACAAAAGTATTTTGCTCAGCAGCAAGAAAGTTTGTTTCGGGCTGGTGAAAAACTAAGCGAGTATGTGGTAGCCGAACGAGATTTAGGGAAAATATACCATCAAATGGAAATCATGGGAAGCTATTTAAATGCCAATATATCACTGGTGGATCCTCAAGGGAGAATCTTAATTTGTAGTGGGCGCGAGGGTATTCCCAGGAGCAGTTGCCAGATGTGGGCAGCAGATATGATTCCTCAGGAGTTGGTTAAAAATTTACTAGCGGGAAAAAAGGTAGCGGTTAGAGTAGAAAGCAAATTATTAAAACAGGATGTTTTATTTACAGGTGTGCCGGTGGTGTTTCAAGGGCGGGTATTATTTGCAATATTACTGCAAGCACCGGTTAGGGAAATTAGTGGTAACTTTTTTGAGTTGATAAAAATTAATATTTTATCTACAATTATTGGGGTTATTTTGGCTACAATACTGGCCTTCTGGTTATCGATCTCAATTACCAAACCTCTTATTCAAATAAAAACTGCGGCGCAAAAAATTGCAAACAAAGATTTTAGCCACCGTATATCCTATCAAGGTAAGGATGAGTTGGGAGATATAGCTCAAACTATAAATCAAATGGCTGCTCAATTAGAAAAATATATTGATGCTTATCAAAAAAGAGAGCAAAATCGTCGGGAATTTTTGGCTAATGTTTCTCATGAGTTGCGAACTCCTTTAACAATTATCCAGGGATACACCGAGGCTCTTCTGGATGGAATGGCAGATGATGCGAAAATAAGTGAAGAATATTTAAAAAATATTCTTATAGAAGCGGAAAGACTAAAAACTATGGCTAATGAACTTTTGGATTTAGCCAGCATTGAAGAGGGAAGAGAGAAGTTAAAATTAGAAAACATTGATTTAGCCGAATTTGCCGAGGAGTGCATCAATACCTTTAAAAATCAATTTTCCGAAAAAGGAATTAATCTCGAGCTCGAAATAAGAGTAAGAGAAGGAAAAGTTATAGGTGATAGAAATAAACTATTTCGAGTAATAGAAAATCTTTTAAGCAATGCCTTAAAGTATACCCCTTCCGGGGGTAAGGTAAAATTAGCAGTTCTCGAAAGGGAAAAAGATTTTCAAATAATTACCTCTGATACAGGTCCTGGAATCCCGGAGAAGGATTTAGGAAAAATATTTGAAAGGTTTTATAAAGTAGATAAAGCCCGAAGTAGCAAGGGCTTCGGGCTGGGATTGGCAATAACTAAATCAATTGTGGAAGCTCACGGAGGGAAGATTTACGCCCAAAATAATCCTGAAGGAGGGGCTAATTTTATGGTGATCTTACCTAAATTACCTCCCAGCGGGGACAACGGCCTCCCCAACGGCCAATAACCTTGCCTTCTTCGGAAATTTCCGCAATTTCACAGTGGTTTGGGCAGTGGTTACATTCAAAACTACGGGTTTCATAGTTAAAATCGGCGACCATAAAACCTTTAAAGTTTGTCTTTTGACCGTTGGTGGCTTCACGAGCTAAAATTGCGGCACCAATTGCTCCCATAACATTAAAATGTTTTGGAACTATAATATCCTGTCCTAACGCCCTGGCGAAAGCCTCTCGGATTCCCCGGTTGGCAGCAACACCGCCCTGAAAGACAATAGGGGGTAAGATTTCTTTGTTTTTGCCAACGTTGTTTAAATAGTTTCTTACTAAGGCTTCACATAAGCCATTGATAATGTCTTCAATTTTATATCCTAATTGCTGTTTATGGATCATATCCGATTCGGCAAAAACAGTGCAGCGGCCGGCAATGCGCACGGAAACGGTGGATTTTAAGGCTAAATCTCCAAACTTTTCAATAGGAATATTTAAACGCGAAGCCTGTTGATCTAAAAAGGAACCGGTTCCGGCAGCACAAACAGTATTCATTGCAAAATCAGTTACAACACCGTCCCGAATAATAATTATTTTTGAATCTTGTCCTCCTATTTCAATTATTGTTTGAACCTCGGGGACAAAAGTAGTGGTAGCTATGGCATGGGCGGTAATCTCATTTTTTATGATATCGGCACCGACAATAACTCCAGCTAAATAGCGACCGCTACCGGTGGTACCTACTCCTTTAATGGTTACTTTATCTTCATATTTTTCCTTAAGGAGCTGCATTCCTTCCTTTATTACCTGGATAGGTTGCCCTTTGGTTCTTAGATATAAGCTTTCATAAACATTGTTGTCTTCGTCTATTAAAACAAGATTGGTACTAACCGAACCAACGTCAATTCCAAGATAAAGTTCCATTTAATTTGCCTCCCTTTTCAGCTTTTTCTAATTTGTGGAGTTTTTTTCTTTTTAAAAGGTCAATAAAAGCTTCTAAACGAGTTTCCATACCGGCTTTCCCCGTTTGTTCATCTAAGAAAAAGGTTAAGATGGGAAAGTTATTTTCCTGACTAATCCTGGTCAAAATTGTCCGGGCTACAATTTCAGGAATGCAAGTAAAAGGAGCAAGCTGGATTAATCCATCAAACCCTTGTTTAATATAAAGAATGGCATTTCCAATAGAATCTTGTCCGTGACCGCCAATTAATTCCGGTAGATAAGGTTTTGCTGCATCCTTGACACTTAATAAATCTTCGCTTTTTCCTGGCATCGTGTTGTCCCGAGTCCAGCCGGTTAAAAACATGGAACGTTTTACTTCTGCTCCTAAATGGCCAATGGTTTCTTCAATTTCAAAGTTACTGCTGGGTTCCAATAAAACGTAAATTTCGCCTACCATGCCAACTTTAACGACTAATCTATTTAAATCTACCGGAACTTTTTCTAATTCTTTTAAGGCTTCATATTCGGCTTCTGCAATTTCTTTTTCGGAATAGGCATTTATAATATACTGTAAAACTTCTTTGTATCTAGCCGAGACACTTCCTTTAGTAAGCTCCCGGGGTCTTAAAAATAAAGCTTTTTGCTCTACGGTATCTAAAGCTTTTATTTTTCGCCAGTTTCTTTTAATAGTTTTATAAATATACCATAATGAATAATTTTTATAATTTAAGTGTTGTACAGTTTTATAAAAACCCTTTAAATCGACCAAAGGAGGTTCTAAAACAATCATTTCAAACTGGTAGCCCAATTTTTTCAAAATTTTTTCATGTAAGCTTGCATACAAGCCTGCACGACAAGGTCCCACTCCTCCACTGGTAACAATACGGTCTACTCCCTTGGGTAATGTCTCAAGATAAGTACCAAGAACAATTTTGTAAGGGAGACAGGAAAATTCCGGGGCGTATTTAACTCCTAAGTCCAGAGTACGTTTTGACGGTTTTACAGGCATGACTACTTCATAACCAAGGTCTTCTAATAATCCCCGAAAAGCGTGGACATAGTTTCCCATGTAAGGAAAAGTTATTCTTAGAGTTTTCATTGGCTCACCTCGGAACGGGTTTTACGTTTTATCATATCGAGAAAAGCTTCAACCCGAGTTAATAATCCAGCTTCTCCGGTATGTTCATCAATTGTAAGGGTTAAATAAGGAATTTGTCTTTCTCCAGCATCTATTTCCATAATCCGGTCCACTATAAAATCCGGACCACAACCAAAAGCGGTTAAATGAATTATGCCCTTTAAATCTGGGACGTTTTTAAGATAATATTGAAAACTACTTAAAACTCGGTCACTAAAAGTCCAGAAGACACGCTTTTTGTTGGTAAAAGGAGCGTATTGCTTTCTAACTGCTAAAGGTACTTGTTCGGCGGTTAAAATTTGAACTTCGTTTTGATTAAAAAATTCAAGAACCTTGAAATTGATATAATTATCATATACCAGGTAGGGGTAACCTAAAAGGGCGATTTTAAAAGGTGACTTAACCGAAAAATGTTTGGGTTTTTTTACATTTACTTCGTTTATTGGTAAATAACCTTTGGCTAAAAGGTTTTCATAGAGTTGTTGTCGCTTTAAGCCTTCTTGATAAGCTTTTACGCCTTTTAACTTGGAAAAACCTAATTTAGTTGCTAATTTTAAGGAAGCTATTAATAAACCGTCATGAAAAGTTCTGTTATCCACTCGAATATCGATAATTGGTGGAAGGTCATCATATGAATATTTAATCATATCTGGCAGTCCAAGAAATTTAGGGCAATAAACTGTTTTTTTATTTAAATTTACTATTCGGGGAATGAAAAGATAATCTACTTTCTTTTTTAAACTGGCTATATGACCAAAAAAAAGTTTAATAGGAAGACATGCTTCTGCTAAAGCATCTTTAACCCCTTGGTCTAATATTTCTTTAGTAGTAGGAGGGGAGAGGATGGTTTTAAGGCCCAAAGTATCAAAATAACCGCTCCAAAAAGGAAAATAGGCGTAGTAATTTAAGGTTCTAGCTATGCCAACGGTAGGTGCTGCCATATTTACCATTCCTTCCTGCGACAAGTTATAAAACAAATTTATCCCATAAATTTTTAATATACGCTATTATCATAAAAAATCCTGCTTTAAAACACCTGGTACATTAAACAACTTTATTTTAAATTAATAAAATATTTAAAAAAATTTAACCAATTTGGCAGGAATTTTAGTTAAAATGTCTAATAGAAAAAGAAAAAGTGAAGACTTTCACAGAGAGGTGCAGTCTAATGAAAAAATCTGATAAACTAAAAACCCTCAGAACCAGGCTCTTAGATAACTGGCTTTATGCGGGGAAGGAAGAAAGATTAAATCTCCTTGTTAAAATCATGGATATTGAGGAAGAAATGGGAATGAGCTATATTTCACAAAAAAAGAAACAAACGGACGTGGCTAGAAAAGTAAGGGCTATTTAACCACCAGGAGGTGGTTTTTTTATTTATTGAGGTATTATGTTATAATTAAAGAAAAAACAGGGGCGGGGGGAGAATGGGTACACCATATCAGTTAGACCGGACACTGGAATTTGCTAAACAAAAGTTTGCCGAACTCGATCCTAAACTTATGGCTCAAAATGCAGGAGCTATTTTACTGCAAAACCAAATTATTTTACCTTATTTTAATGATATGGTAAAAGTAAATTGGCCAGATGCTGATTTTTTTCAAGAACTATCTTTACAGGAAAAAATTTTAGTATTACATTATTTGACTACGGCAATTGATTTACCCCCTTTAGGAAAGTGGGTAGGTTTTTCCGAATTAAAGGACGGCTTATTATATTTAGAACCTTTTAGGAAAAGAACAACTAATCTCTTAGTAAAAGTTTATGGAAAGGAACCGGAAAAACTTGCTCAAAAGGCCAAGGCTTTGGGTGCAAAGTTTTCTGATAAAGGAGATGTGTCTTTTCAACTTAAAATTTTACCTAAGATTGAACTTTTTATTGTTTTTTGGGCAGAAGATGAAGAGTTTGCAGCAAATGCCAATATATTATTTGATGCGCGAGCGCGTCTTTATTTGGAAATTGAGGATTTAGTTCAACTTGCCTCGATTGTAGTGTTAAAGCTTATAAAATAGGGAGGAATTATATGGAAAAAACCATTTCTTCCAAATGTATATTTCAAGGGAATATTTTAACGCTTGTGAAAGATGAGGTGCTTTTAGAAAACGGCAAGATTTCTAACCGGGAAGTGGTATTCCATCCTGGAGCAGTTACAATCATTCCAGTCTTTGGCGATAAGATTATCTTTGTTGAACAATATCGTTATCCTGTAAGGGAAAGCCTTTTAGAACTACCAGCCGGAAAATTAGAAAAAAACGAGGCACCGGAACTTACCGCTAAAAGAGAACTCTTTGAAGAAACCGGTTTTGAAGCTAAAACTCTTAAACATTTAAAAACTTTTTATACTACTCCGGGCTTTTCCAATGAAATTATGCATCTTTTTCTAGCTTTTGATTTAAATAAAAAAAATCCTCGTCCGGACGAGGATGAGATAGTCAAAAATGTCTTTGTGGAGATTGGTAAAATAGAAGAGCTTTTGCTTACTGACAAAATCAAAGATGCTAAAACTATAATAGGACTTTTCTGGTTTTTAAATTTTGTTAATATTTCTCGATGATTACATGCCCTTCTTCTACAATTGCTTTTTCGGGATAGGGACGATTACCCGGGGAGTCTTGGGCTCGGGTGAAATATTTACCGATGCGAATTTGTGCTGGCACCAGGTTTAGAGCTATAACCTGGGCTTTTTCATTATCCGGGTATCCTGCATGGGCTATACCTCGTAGGCTTCCCCAAACGATAATGTTACCTTGGGCTGAAATTTCAGCTCCTGGATTTACATCTCCGAAAATTAACAAAGATTTCTCACTATGATAAGTTTGGCCATTACGAAAATTCCTAACTAATATTTCGCATTCCTTTCCTTCGACTGCTTCAATGGAATTTAGCATAGCTTTTAACATATCTCTGGTTTTATCAATTGGAAGGGTTAATGGCTCTTGTTCTAAAATTAAACCGTACTGGCTACAGATTGTTTCCAATTCATCTTTTTCAGCAGAGGTTAAACTTATATTTTGACCAGGTATTATTGTAAACTTTGCTCCTCGAAAAAAGCCTTTAGCTTTTTCCATTTTTTCAATTAATGAGGATTTTAACAATGAAAAATCTTGACTATTTAGCATTACCAGTAGGCCTTTAGGGGTACCTTTAATTTGCACTGGTTCAGGCATTAAAATCACCTCGTTATCCAAATTTCGACGTAAAAATGCAAAAATCCTCCTGGATCTGGTTAAAATATGCCAGGAGGGAGTTAAAATGAAAATTACTGGACTGCAATTAATATATATACAATTTACCTTGATTTTATCGGTAGTTGATATTTTTTTACCCAGCATAATTGCTAAAGAAGCGGGACCCGATGCTTGGATTTCTATAATCTTGGCTTTTATTTTTAGTATTTTTTTAGCCTGGATTTATTCCAATATAGCAAATAAAATATATCCTGATAACCTCACAAGTTACCTGATAAAAAAAGGAATAATCGGTAAAATTATTCTTGGATTATATTGGTATCTTTATTTTATTTTAATTATCACTGTTTTAAGAGAATTTATGGAATTAATCCGGGTTTTTCTACCTGAAACTCCACTTTTTATGATTGGTATTCTTATGCAGATTACCGTCTTATACGGCTTATTTTCCGGAACTGAGACTATGGCTAAAGCAACTGAAATTTTAGCCCCGCTAGGGATTCTTGCCCTGGTTATTGTTGCAGGATATGCCCTATTTAAAGCTGACTTTGGTTACTTTAAACCATTTTTAGCAAAAGGTATTAAACCGGCAATAAAAGGAAGTATTGAAATAATCAATTTTTTTGGCGATACTTTATTGTTATGGTTTTTTGCGGTGAACTTATATGAAAAGCCTGAAAAGTTATTTCGTCTTTTAGTTTTAGGTTATTTTATCATATCAATTGCCCTCTTTGGTGGGGTATTAGGGATTGCGGTGTTTGGTGTAAAAACTACGGCTAAAATGGAGTTAGTTGCTTTGGAAATGGTAAGGATAGTAAACATTGCTGATTTTTTAAAGCATCTTGATAGTGTGATGCTTGGAGTTTGGGCGATTGGGGGTGTATTAAAATTAACTTTCTTGTATTTGAGTTTAACAGAAATTCTTAAAGCTCTAATGGATATAAAAAAAATAAAAATTAATTCACTGCCTATTGGAGTTTGGGCTTTAATCTCAGCTATTTATGGTTTTAAAAATTTAGGAGAATACTTTAGCTATTTGGGAGAGTTAACCTATTTCACTTTAATTTTTTCAATTCTAGTTCCTTTTGTTTTATTGCTTATTATCTCCTTACCCAAAGGAAAAAAATTATAATATCGATTTTAATGCCTTCAGGACTGAAGTTATAGCAAAATAATCATTGCGGTACCATTTTGGGGAAGAAATTACTGATGATCCTACAAAAAATATATTGTGATAATTCATAGGTTTTGCTGTGCCAAAATTTTGAGCCCAGTCACTTATTTCAATAAAATGAACGTTTAAGCTTTCTTTTACAATTAATAAATCCCAATAAAACGGAACGGCTTTGGCGGTTATTCCGGCAACTCCTAAAATTAAGACTCCGCTTTTTTGGTCGAAGGGTAAATTAAAAACAAAACCCTGGTGATTACCGGAAAGAGTTTTAAAAAAACTTTTTGGTGCTTTGCCAACGATCGTATAAAATCCTGTCCGAAGCTGCATGCTACCAGAGTCTTGCCATAACCCTAATTTACGCGCATTTAGGGGATTACCGGTGGCATTAATTACTAAATCAAATTTGGTTTTTAAAGTAAAAACATCGGGTTTTGAGAATAGTTTTATTTTTGCAGGTGTTAATTTAGAAAAAATACGATTTTCTATTCCCGGACCGACATTTCCGTGCCAGATAGCATAAAAATGTTTATTGATATCAACGGGTCTTTCTAAAAGGTTTTTAATTTCTTGCGGAAGTTTTTTATAATCCTTTTTTAGCATAAGGGCTGGATAGGAAAAGCTTTTGCCCATAATTCTTTTTTCTTCAAAAAGGGTATAATCAATATTTTGCTGTTCTAATAAATAAGCGGTTATTAATCCAGAAAAACCTCCTCCTAAAATTGCTACCTTCACCGGGTTAACCCCGCTTTCTTTAAAATTTTGCTTAAGATTTTAACCACGTCAACTGGGGTATGATAAAAAAGAAAGTTTACTGGCCCAAAGGCTATTAACTGAACAACATAATCAAGCATATCATTATTAAGTTTATTAATTCCAGCTCGAAGTGTATCAGATTGACGTACTGCTTGCCTAATAGGTTCTAAGAGTTCATTAAATGAAATATTTTCTTTAATTGCTTTAGCGGCTAATAGTCCAGATATGATAGCATAAAAAATTCCAAAACCTAAAAATGGCTCAATTAACCCCCCAGCTCCTCCTGTAAAGTAAATGTTACCTAATTGGTTTGTCGTGAGGTAACCTACAATATGGTTTACCGTAAATGTTTCAATAATCTTATAGGGTAGCTTTTCTTTTTGCCAAAGTACCTTCCAGTAAAAATCTAGCTGATTTTCCGAAATATCTTTAACCACAAGGCATAAAGAGGCATTTTTTGAATTAAAAGGAGTTAAATAGGCATACCCGTTTTTAGCATAATCGGTATCAATCCACATTATTAATTCTTCCGGGTCAAAATTTCCAGAAACGTTTGAGCCAATTACCCAGCCGTCAAATAATTTATGAAAAATACCATAAGAACGAGCGATTTGAGGAGTACCACTAGCAACTACTACGTGGGAGAATTGATGTTTTAAGTCTTCGGGGTCAACAGGGGATTTAAATCTTACTTCCCCTTTTATTTGGGATAACATTTGATTTTCTAAAGAATTTTTAAGATGTCCCCTTAACCAAAAATAACCGAGATAATTCCCGTGAACTACTGCCTTATTTTTGGGAGAAAGCATTAATATTTTTGTTATTTTTCTATGGGGTACAAGAGGTAAACCATGTTTTGCTTGAAAATAGCTAACAATATCTTTAATGGGGCGGTTAATTATTTCCAAATTTGCTGCAACATGAGGCGTTGGATCCCCGGATTGATAACGGCGTTCAAAGACTACATAAGGAATTTTGTATTTATCTAATTGGTAGGCAGTGGCAAGTCCTGCAACTCCGGCACCAATTATCGCAACCTTCATTAAAATCCCTCATTTCCGGAGGTAGTAATGTTTTGGTATATCTATTTTTTGTTTAACTTACTTTTAATAATAATATTTTTAAGAAAACGCCAAAAAATTAATATATTACCGGGAATTTTTGCCTTGCTGTTAATGTTCATGGTAGATACGGCGGCAGTTAAATTAAAACTTTATGTTTTTTATGGAAAACCTCAGTTTTATAACTTACCGCTATTTTACCTCTTAAGTGGATTTTTATTAGGAATTATTTACTGGGGTTTTAAACCGAGTATTAAATGGCTTTGGTTATATATTCCTGTTATTTCATTGCTATTTACTGGTGTGGAAAGCTTAGCTCAGCTTTTTAAAGTATATCGACATTTAAACTGGAAATATAGTTATAGTTTTATTTTGAATATCTTTGCATTAGTAGAAGTCACAGCTTTAGTTTATTATTGGAAATATTTATTTTCTAAAAAGGGCAATTAATTTTCTAACCACTGGCGGTGTCGCTAGTTTTTCTTCTACTAAAGTTTCCAGGAGAAAAATTTGGCGTAAGGTTTCCGCTTGTAACTCGGAAAAAAGACTTCTGAGTTCGGGATGTCTTACTTTAATCGTCTGTTCAGCAAAAAAAAGGTAATTTTTTCTTTCGGCGTCTAAGGCAATTATTAAAAGGTCTTTTAGTTCCATTCTATCCCTCGCTTTACTTTAAAGTTATAAGCATTAGCAATTTCCAAAAGGTCTTTAATTTGTTTTTGCTTTCCCTCAAGGCCTTTAAGGGCTGCCTCTTTTACCACTTTTTCCGATTTTATGGCAATAAGACTCTGATAAATACGGAAGGTTAATTCTAAATTGCGGATACCTTCACTTAGGGCTGTGGTTATATACTCTTCCTGCAGGTCACTCATCCAATCTCTCCTTTCATGAGATTACCTTTATTTTAGGATTTTCCTTTGATATACTTTTTATGAGAAAAAGTAGAATGGAGGCAGCAAAAAATGGTAAAAAAATACTATATAATAACCCATGGTTGCCAAATGAACGTTCATGATTCAGAAACCATTGCAGGAATCTTAGAAAGCTTAGGCTTTGTTCCTAGTTCTGAAGAAAAAACAGCCGATTTAATTATCATAAATACCTGTAGCGTTCGGGAAACTGCAGAAAATAAAGTTTTTACTAAGATAGGCGAGCTTAGAAAATTAAAACGGGAAAATCCAGATTTGGTGATAGGAGTTGGAGGTTGTATTCCGCAACAAGAAAAGGTTGCCAAACAGTTAATGGCAAGATTTCCTCATTTGGATTTTGTGTTTGGTACCCACAATTTGCCGGAACTTCCTAAAATTCTGGAGAAAGTTTTTGAAAAACACGAAAGGGTTTTGGAAGTGTGGCAATCGGAAGGCCAAATTGTGGAAGGGGTTCCGGTAAAAAGAGAACCGGGGGTACGAGCTTGGGTTACGATAATGTATGGCTGTAATAATTTTTGCACTTACTGTATTGTTCCTTATGTCCGCGGCCGGGAAAGAAGCCGAAAAAAGGAAGATATTATTGAAGAAATACGGCAATTGGTTTTAGAGGGTTATAGGGAAGTAACTTTACTTGGACAAAACGTTAATTCCTATGGTAAAGATTTAACCGGTAAACCAATGTTTGCCGAATTGCTTGCGGATATTGACAAGATTGAAGGACTCTGGCGGGTTCGTTTTACTACTTCTCACCCTCGAGATTTAACCGATGATGTTATAGATGTCATGGCTTCTTCAGAAAAGATATGTGAGCATATTCATCTTCCAGTACAAGCTGGTTCAAACCGGATTTTAAAGGCCATGCATCGGGGTTATACCAGGGAATATTATTTAGATTTAGTACAAAAGATTCGAGCGAAAATAGCTAATGTAAGTTTTACCACCGATATTATTGTTGGCTTTCCCGGGGAAACAGAAGATGATTTTAGACAAACCTTGGATTTGGTGAGACAGGTACGGTATGATAGTGCTTTTACTTTTGTCTATAATAAGCGCTCTGGAACACCGGCAGCCGAAATGGCAAATCAAGTTCCGGAAGACGTAAAAAGTCGAAGAATTCAAGAACTTATTGAGTTACAAAATGCAATTAGTTTAGAGTTAAATAAAAAGGAAGAAGGTAAAATTTTTGAAGTATTAGTGGAAGGTAAAAGCAAAACTAATGAATCGAAGTTAGCTGGACGTACTCGAACCAATAAGCTTGTAGTGTTTAGCGGCAGTGAAGAATTTATAGGGCGGTTAATTAAGGTAAAGATCACTGAAGGAAAATTATTTCACCTGGAAGGGGAAATAGCTTAAAATGAGCTTTACGCCAATGATGAAACAATATCTTGAAATAAAAAAGCAGTATAATGATTGTCTTTTATTTTTTCGATTGGGCGATTTTTATGAGCTTTTTTTTGAGGATGCGGTTATTGCTTCCAGGGAACTAGAAATTGTTTTAACCGGTCGTGACGCCGGGCAAGAAGAAAGGGTTCCTATGTGTGGGGTTCCCTACCATTCGGCTCAAGGATATATTGCCAGACTCTTATCCCGGGGTTATAAAGTTGCTATATGTGAACAGGTGGAAGATCCCAAAAAAGCAAAGGGACTCGTGAAGCGGGAAGTGACTAAAATCTATACTCCCGGAACGGTAACCGAAGAGTTTTACCTCCAGGAGAAGACTAATAATTATATTATAGCCCTTGCGGAAAAAGATGAAATAATAGCTTTGGCGGTAGCTGAGGTTTCTACCGGTTATTTGGGAATTACGTCGGTTGATTCAGCTAAAATCGATGTTTTAGCAAGCGAGATTCGTAGACTTATGCCAGCTGAGGCGGTAGTATTAAAGAATTTTAAAAATAGTACTTTATTAAAAGAAATTAATGGTATCATAAATTACTTAGAAACTATGCCAGCGGAAGAAATCGAACTTCCTTTTAAAGGTTCTGGAGCTTCTGAGGAAGCTTATAAAATATTAATAAGTTATTTAAAAAGAATTGAACCTGCTATTTTAAGCAGCTTTGGCTCACCTGATTTTTACCAAATCGATAGTTATTTATATTTTGATGAGAGTACTCGCAACAATTTAGAAATTCTCAAAAACCGCGGTGATAACCGCTATTCCTTATTAGGAATCATTGATTTTACCCAAACAGCAATGGGAGCCCGTAAATTAAAGGAAGAGCTTACTAAGCCCCTGTTAAGTTTAAAAGCAATTATTGACCGGTTAGATGCAGTAGAAATTTTAGTAAGCGATTATGAATTAAGAGAGAATTTAATGCAAAATCTTAAAAATTTATATGATTTAGAAAGACTTTCCATAAAGTTAGTTTGTGGTACGGTTAGTCCAAAGGATTTAATTAAAATCAAACAGTCGCTTCCCCCAATATGGCAGATTAAAAATAGCTTAAAGCAAGTTAAAGCTAAATCCGTTTTATTTGCCCAAATTTATGAAAATCTTTCCGATATGCTGGAAGTATATAATTTAATTGATAAAAGTATTATCGATGATCCGCCAGTTTCGCCTAAAGATGGGGGTGTAATTAAAACTGGTTTTAATCCCAGTGTTGATGAATACCGAAAAGCACGTGAAGAAGGCCAGGAATGGATAATAAATTACGAAAAAAAGGAAAGAGAAAAAACGGGAATAAAATCCTTAAAAGTAAGTTATAACAAAGTTTTCGGTTACTTTATTGAAGTTACGAAAGCAAATTTACATTTAGTGCCCAAAGATTATCAAAGAAAACAAACAATGGTCAATGCGGAACGATTTATTACCGAGGAATTAAAACATTATGAAAATCTTATTTTAGGAGCAAGCGAAAAGCTTGCCAATTTGGAATATGAACTTTTCTGTGAGATTCGTGCGGAAATTTTAAAATATCATGAGGATTTAAAACGAGCTGCCAATGCGGTAGCATTCTTAGATTTTTTAATTTCGTTGGCAGTGGCTGCTATTGAGTATGACTTTACCAAACCAATTATTACGGAAGAGCCAGTTTTAGAAGTCAAAAATGGGCGTCACCCTGTGGTTGAAAAAAGTGTTGGGCGTGCCAATTTTGTTCCCAATGATTTGTATTTAGACACTAACGAAAACTCATTACTCCTCATTACTGGGCCCAATATGGCCGGTAAAAGTACTTATATGAGGCAAGCTGCCTTAATTGTGATTCTTGCGCAAATAGGAAGTTTTGTTCCTGCTGAATACGCGAAAGTTGGCTTAGTGGATAAAATTTTAACCCGAATTGGGGCAACGGATGATTTAGCAAAAGGACAGAGTACTTTTATGGTGGAAATGATTGAGTGTAACAATATCTTACGAAATGCGACTAAAAGAAGTTTAATCCTTTTAGATGAGGTCGGCCGAGGAACTTCGACCTATGATGGGATAAGTATTGCAGAAGCAATTATTGAATATATCCAAAAAAAGGTTAAGGCGAGAACTCTCTTTTCAACCCATTACCATGAATTAACCAGCTTAGAAGGAGAAATGCCCGGAGTAAAAAATTACACAGTATTGGTCCAGGAAAAAGGGGAGGAGGTAAAATTTCTTCATAAAGTAGTGCCTGGTAAAACCGATAAAAGTTATGGAATTTATGTAGCGAAACTCGCCGGCTTGCCCCGGGAAGTGGTAGAGCGGGCTTATGAAATTTTAGCTAAATTTGAAGATAAGGGGCTAAACTTAAAAGATGAAAAACCCATACAATTAGCAATTTTTGAGGAAAAACCAGAACCGCAAGGGATTATAAAAGAATTAATTGAGCTTGACTTAATACGTATGACACCACTGGACGCTTTAAATAAACTTTTTGATTTACGGCAAAAAGCATTGGGGGAAATTTAAAATGCGGGAAATTAAAATACTTCCGGAAGAGGTAGTAAAAAAAATTGCTGCAGGAGAAGTGGTGGAACGACCGTATTCTGTAGTCAAAGAACTTCTGGAAAATAGCATCGATGCTCAAGCTAAAAACATTAATGTCTATATTGAGGAGGGAGGATTAAAAACTATTGTTGTGGAAGATGACGGTGTAGGAATTTCCCGTAATGAATTACCGAAGACTATACTTCGCCACGCTACCAGCAAAATTGAAACTTTTGATGATTTATTTCATTTAAATAGTTTTGGATTTCGCGGAGAAGCATTATATAGTATTGCAGCGGTTAGTAAATTATCGATTAAAAGTAAAATCCGGGGAGAAAACAGCGGGCAGGAACTCCTGGCCCATGCCGGGAAAATAGTGGCCCTAACAGAAGTCGGAATGCCTGATGGCACTATAATTACCGTTACTGACCTTTTTTTTAATACTCCTCCCCGAAAAAAGTTTTTAAAATCTGTTCAAACCGAAGCAGGACTTATAAAACAGTTGTTAGAAAAAATGGCGGTATTATACCCCGAAATAAAGTTTACTCTTGTAATTGATGGAAAAAAAGTTTTTAGTTCTGCAGGTATTAATGATCGACTGGGATTAATGGCGAAGTTTTGGGGTATAGAAAAAAACAATGTGGTTAACATCGAAGAGGACTTAGGGGAGGGTTACCAGGTGAAAGGAGGTGTCGTATTACCTCCTATTGGGAAATCTCACCGAAAACAACAGGTTTTTGCAGTAAATAAACGTCTAGTAAAAAGTGGTATACTAACTAAGGCGGTGGATGATGCTTACGACGGATTACTACCTAAAGGCTTAAAACCTCTTTGCTTCATTGAAGTAAATATCCCAGGAAATTTTGTGGATGTAAATGTTCATCCCCAAAAGCTAGAAGTTAAGTTTTTGGACGAACAAAAAATTTATTTGGGTTTGCGCACGGTGATTAGAAATAGATTAGTTAACATAAATTCTAAAGCAACTCAAGAACAGGAAGTGCAAAATATAAATATAGGGTATGAAACCAATACAAAAAATTATACCCAACCGGTTATTGGTTTTGCAGAAAAAGTGGTGTCTTTTTCAAGTAATTTAATAAAATCGGCATCTCTTCAAAAGGAACCAAAGGCAAGCCTAAATGAAAATAATACTTTCTTTCAGGTAATAGGGCAGTTTGCGTTAAGATATATTATTGTAGAAAAAAACGAAACTTTATTATTTATCGACCAGCACGCAGCCCATGAGCGAATTTTATATGAAAAATACCAGACCAAGTTAAATCCTTTTTATAGCCAGGTACTGGCTTTTCCAGTTAGGTTAAATCCTACTCCAGAAATTGCTGCCTTTATTGAGGAAAACTACCAAAATTTACGAGAAATAGGCTTAAATATCGAACCGTTTGGCCCTGGGGAATTTATTGTCAGAGAAGTGCCTGGGGATTTACCTCAAGAAAATTTGGGTGGCGTGTTAGAAGAGTATTTGCTGGAAATACTAGAGCAAAAAGAACAAATAACTTTCCGGGAAAAGGCTACAAAACTCTTAGCCTGCAAAAATGCGATTAAGTTTGGGGAAAGATTGACCTACAGTGAAATGACCCGTCTAGTAGAGGAGCTTTTCAACGTTAATTATCCTTATAGTTGTCCCCATGGTCGGCCAACAATTTTTGAGTTGCCAATTTCGGAGTTAAACAAAAAGTTTTTCCGCTAAAAAGGAGTTTATCAGAAAATGGAAGAAGCTATTATTACCACCAGTTTAAATCCCGATATTTATCAGGTTGAAAGAGCAAAAGAATTAGCTGAAAAATTTGGATTTTTATTTGTGGAACGAAATAAAAAAAGCCTAATAGAAGTTGCCAGGGGACTACCGGTTTTACTTGTGACAAAAAATCGCTTAGAAGTTGTATTTTCTGATAAGACAAAGTTATATTTTCATCCAGGAATGGCAAAAATTAGAATTAAAGGGATCAAAAAAGGGCAACAAGATATTATGGTAAAAGCTATGGGGTTAGCCTCAGGGATGTCTTTATTAGACTGCACTTTAGGTCTTGCACAGGATGGTATTGTTGCTCAGTATGTTATAAAAGACGGTTTAGTGGTCGGATTAGAAAAAAGTAAGATTATTTATGTACTAACGTCCGAAGGCTTGAAAGCTTATGACGAGGATCCTGATTTAATTATACCCATGCGTAAACTTAAAGCGGAATTTGGTGACTTTAATGAATATTTAACTAGTTTACCGCCAAAGAGCTTTGATGTAGTCTATTTTGATCCAATGTTTAAAAATACCACAGGAAAATCTGCTCATATTTTGAGGCTTAGAAAGATTGCTGCTAAGGATTATATTAATAAGTACGTTTTAAAAAAGGCACGAGAAATTGCCAGGGAACGGGTAGTAGTAAAGGGTAGGAAAGAAGAAATAAAAACTTTACCTTTTTTTGATAAAATTATAGCTGGAAATGATAGTGAAATAGCTTTTGGGATTATTGAGGGGCAAATATGAGAGAAAAATTAATTATTATCGTTGGACCTACGGCGGTGGGCAAATCGGCTCTGGGGATTAAACTTGCTAAAAAAATTAGCGGTGAAATTATTTCGGGCGATTCAATGCAAGTATATAAATACATGAATATTGGTACAGCAAAAGTTCTACCAGAAGAAAGGGAGGGGGTTACCCATCATTTAGTCGATATTTTAGAACCTTATGAAAACTATAGTGTTGCTTTGTTCCAACGGGAAGCCAAAAGGTTAATTACCAAGATTAATGGCCAAGGAAAAATTCCAATTATAGTTGGAGGCACGGGGTTATATATTCGCTCAGTAATTGACCCTTATGATTTTTCTGATTTTTCCTTTGACCCTAATTTTCGTAAAGAATTAGAAGAATACGCAAAAACAAATGGAATTCAATCTCTTTATTTGGAATTAGAAAAAGTTGACCCAGTGGCTGCAGCTAAAATACACCCAAATGATTTACGGCGGATTATTAGAGCCTTAGAAGTTTTTAAGAATACAGGTAAGCCTCTAAGTTATTTTTGGGAAAGGGGACGACAATTAAAGCCCCAGTATCAATTTCTTTATTATGGTCTGACAATGGAAAGAACGCTACTATACCAGCGGATAAATGAAAGGGTAGACAATATGATTGCAAAGGGTCTAATTGAGGAAGTAGAAATGCTTCTAAAAATGGGCTTTAAAGAAAGTACTGCAATGCAAGCAATTGGCTATAAAGAAATTGTGGCTTACTTAGAAGGTAAAATTTCTCTTGACGAAGCAATTTATATAATTAAAAGGGATACCCGCAGGTTTGCTAAAAGGCAACTTACCTGGTTTAGACAGGACCCCAGGATTAAGTGGTTTGATTCTGGAAAAGAAAGTTTAGAAAAAATTACCGAAGAAATTATTTATGAGGCAGGAGTAAACAATTTTTTGTAGAATTTTAATTTAAAATAAAGAGAGATGGAGGGAATACAATGACCAAAAATCAATTAAATCTGCAAGATGCTTTTTTAAATCAGGTGCGCAAGGAAAATGTGGGTGTTACAATTTTTTTAATTAATGGCTTTCAGTTAAAGGGTTTTGTAAAAGGATTTGATAATTTTACCGTTATTTTAGAAAGCGAAGGTAAGCAGCATATGATTTACAAACATGCCATTTCCACCATTGTTCCTCAAAAAGCAGTAACAACCTATCTTGCTAAAAATACCAATGATGAAAACACCCCTGCTTAGGGGTGTTTTTTAACGATATCTCTTAAGGTACAAAATTTTGCTCCCTGGGCTTGAAGCGGCGGTAGTGCCGCTTTAAGTGCTTTAACAGTGGGTATTCCGCCTTCAAAGCCAACATGTCCTATAGCAATGCCAAGGCCCTTTTCTTTTGCTATTTTTTGAAGTTGGAAAATTTGCTGTAAAATTTTTTTCTCGTCTTTGCCGTTAATTTCTAAAAAAATATCCCGTTTTAAAACTACGACACCATACTCACTACCTAAAAGAGGAAAAAGTGAGTTTGGTGTAGTTTGACTGTCGATAAATATTAAATTATTTTTTTGGCAGAAACTTAAAATAGTTTGTACCACTTTTTTGTTTTCACAGGCTTTTGAGCCGGTATGATTATTCATTCCTATAGCCCTTGTATTTTCCTTTAGAGCTTCGGTTAACAAAGTTGTAATCTCTTTTTCCGAAAGATTTACCATTACCGGTTTTGGTCCAAGCCAGGAACGTTTATATTTTTTTGGTTCCATCGGTAAATGGATTATTATATCTTTGCCAGCTTGAGCTAAAATTTTTGCTTCTTTTTGGGTATTGTTTAAAAATGGCATAACTGCAGCTGTAAAGGGAAGATCAAGCTTTAAAAATTCATGCCAATTATCACTATTATTACCAAAATCGTCAATTATAATTAATAGTTTTGGTTCGAATTTTACTCTAGAAGTAGGACCTTTGTTATTTAAACTGTTTAATATTGAAGAGGCTAATTGTTGACAAAGATTTTTTAAAAAATCATTATCGCATAACCTTTGATCATCGATAAACCCAATTTCTACTAGTACTCCAGGCGTGCTTGCTGTTAAAATTAAAAAGTCAGCTATTTGAGGTGCTTTAGAGACCTTATAGATTTCATTTAATTTATTTTGGATAAATTCTGCAGGAGCTAAGCTTTTTGGGTTTCTACCATAAAAAACCTGGCCAAAATTTTTCTTTTTAAATTCTCCGGCGTTTACATGGATTGATATGAACAAGTCGGGGTTTAAATTTTCAATATACTTTTTGCGATTAAATACGTCTTTAAAGTGACGAGCACCAGGTCCTGGATAGAGTTTTGCTAAATCAGTATCATTATCTCTGGTTAAAATGACAAGAGCCCCAGATTTTTCTAAAAATTGTTTAAGATATAATGAAGCTTTTAAATTTATTTCTTTTTCCAATAAGTTACTATGAATTGTGCCTGGGTCAATTCCTCCATGACCTGGATCAATAACTATTAATGGAGGTTGAAGATTACCGTAAGCTCCAAGTGAGGTGTTGTTAACAATTAAAATAAAAAAAATAAAAAATAAAAGTTTTTTCATATTTATAACCTCCTCTTTAATAATTTGTTTAAAAAAGGTTTATTTTATTCTCTGGTTGAAGAGGAGGAAAGCCAATGAGGGTAACGTTAATAAATTCTGTTAATATTATTGCAACAAAAAAAGAAGAAGCCACAAAAATTCCTGAAATGGACGGGTTGGACTCAATATCGGAGATTTTACAAGAATTAAACCGTATGGTCGGTTTAGCTGAAGTAAAAGAAATGGTTTTAGAGATGTATGCCCTGGCCCAAATTCATAAAAAAAGAATACAGGAAAAGCTCAAAACAAATAATTTAAGCTGGCATATGGTTTTTAAAGGAAATCCTGGTACCGGAAAAACTACTGTTGCTAGGATAATTGGTAAACTTTTTAAAGAAATTGGTTTTCTTGCTAAAGGGCATTTAGTCGAAGTGGAGCGGGCTGATTTAGTTGGCGAGTATATTGGTCACACTGCCTTAAAAACCAGGGAACAAATTAAAAAAGCTTTGGGTGGGATTTTGTTTGTGGATGAAGCATACTCCCTGGCCAGAGGTGGGGAAAAAGATTTTGGCCGTGAAGCAATTGATGTTCTCGTGAAAGGAGCTGAAGATTATAGGGAAAATTTAATCATTATCTTGGCCGGCTATTATTCTGAAATGAATCATCTTATAGAGCAAAATCCTGGACTTAAATCTCGCTTTCCAATTGAAATTACTTTTCCCGATTATACTGATGAAGAGCTTTTTTTAATTGCTGAAAAATTTTTAGAAGATTGGGAGTACCAGCTTTCTGCCGATGCAGCGTATTTTTTAAGATATAAGCTTAAATATCTTGATCAAACTACAAAAAGTAGTGGAAATGCCCGCTTAATTAGAAACATTATTGAAAAGTCGATAAGACGTCAGGCAGTGAGGCTTTTGGGAAAAAGTAAAGTAACTAAAAATGACCTATTATTTTTAGAAAAAGAAGATGTAGAAAAAGCTATTTGGGGATTAAATCTTTAACAAAGGAGAAGGAGTTTTATGTTAAATATACCTCATGAAGTAAAAAAGCAATTTGAAATAATTGATACTATAATCTATACTAATGCCAAAAAAGTACAAAGAGCTTTTGGGGAAGCACGGATAAGTCAATCGGATTTTTCGTATGTTACGGGGTATGGCTATGGGGATACTGGTAGAGAAAAAACCGAAAAGGTTTTTGCCTCTTTTTTTGGTGCCGAAGATGCCTTGGTGCGACCGCAGATTGTTTCGGGGACTCATGCAATTACTTTAGGGCTTTTTGCAATACTAAGACCTGGCGATGAACTATTGGTTTTTGGCAATCCCTATAAAACTTTTGAAGAAGTCATTGGAAAAAGAGGCAAAAATCAAGGTTCCTTAAAGGAATGGGGTATAAGCTATAAAATTCTCCCTTTTACTACAAATCTCAATGAATTAGAGATTATTTTTCAAAATAATATTTCCTCTAAAACTAAATTACTTTTTCTTCAAAAATCCAGGGGTTATGAGCTCCGACCTTCGCTTTTGAATGAGGAAATAAAACTTATCATTAAGATTGCTAAAAAGTATAACCCTAACTTAATTGTCTTTGTTGACAACTGTTATGGTGAAATGGTGGAAACCACTGAACCTATAGAAATGGGGGCTGATTTAGTTGCCGGTTCTCTAATAAAAAACCTTGGAGCCGGTATTGCTCCTACTGGCGGTTATTTGGCAGGAAAGAGAGAATTAATTGAACAGGCTGCTTATCGTTTGACTGCTCCTGGTTTGGGTAAAGAAGTCGGCCCTTCATTAGGAATAGCTAGAAATATTTTACAAGGTTTTTATTTTGCTCCTAAAGTGGTGGGGGAAGCACATAAAATTGCGGTACTTTTGGCTTATTTTTTAGAACTGGCAGGAATAGAGGTTTTACCAGGTCCTTTTGCCAAACGAGGTGATATTGTCCAAACTTTAATTTTTCATGAAAAAGATAAAATGTTAAATTTTGTTCAATCAGTACAAAAAATATCACCTATAGATAATTTTGTAACCATTGAACCTTCTTTATTACCCGGATATGATGCTCCGGTAGTAATGGCATCGGGTAGTTTTGTATCTGGTTCATCCATAGATTTATCTGCTGATGGACCCTTTGTTCCGCCCTACATTGTTTATTATCAAGGTGGTATTGCCCTAGAATATGGGATAATGTTAGTGGAAAGCCTTAGTGACAAATTTTCCATAAACTATTTTTAGCGAATAAAAAGGGTTTTGGGGTTCATTGTCGAAATAATCATAATGAAATGCTTTACTATACACCATAATACTATCGTTTGGGGAGTGGTTAAATGTCAAAGCAGCGATTCTGGCCAAGCATTTTTCTTTTGGCCGTATTTGTGATTTTTTTTATTAGTCCGGTTTTAGCCCAGGAACCGGTAGTATCACAATTTTTTGATGTAAATGTTCTTCCGGAATATGATACGCCGGGGAAAGTTTTAACGACGCTTTCCGGGATTATTCAAAATCAAGGAAACACTGACTTAAAAGAATTAACCTTTACTATTCCTAGCGATTCAAGTATTGATAAAGTTGCCTTTGTCCGCGAAACTGGGGAACTTACCTATTTACCGTTTAATTTAGAAAATAAAGGGAATCAAGCTGTTTTAAAAATAACTTTAAATCCTGTTGTCAAACCTAACAAGCAACTAAATATTTTTATTCAATTTCATTTTGGTAATTTAATTTTGACTGAAAAGAAAGTAGATGCTATACTTAATTTTCCTTTTACGGCTAAAAGGTTAAATGTCAAAATTTTAGAGCCGCAAGGTGCCGGACTTTTTAAGACCAACCTACAAAATGATTTACTAACCCAAACCCATGAAGGATTGAAACTTCACAGTTTTACTCTAGAGAATAAAAATGTTCTTTCTTTTAACTTTTCTTACTCCCGAACTGATACCACGCCAGTTATGCCTAAAGAAGATTATCAGTCGGCATTAAGCCGTTTACAAGAACAGGCGAAGGCAGAGCAAAAAACCAATGCTGCTAAATCGTCGAATAATTCTAGCCTTATCGCTGGTATAATTATAATTTTTGTGATTTTAGCTATTGGTGGAACAATTGCCTATTACCTGGTAAGATCAAAAAGTGAATCTCAAAGAGAAGCGGTTAATAAAAAAGTATTAAGAAAAATGCTAATTGAAGGGAAGATAACCGAAGAAGAGTACCGGAGACTTCTTAAAAAATCCTTAGAACAGGAGGGTTAAGAGAGTGAATCAAAGGGCAAAAGTTTTAGTGGGAAGTAGTATTATTGTTATTGCCATAGCTTTTCTTTTTATTTCGGCTTTTGCTTCCTCCGGAAAGAGCTATTCTTTGCAAGTAGATGAGGCTGTTTATAAAATCGTTTATGAAAATGCCAAAGACGAAAAAATGCGAATTGAAGGACGGGTATTACCTGGATCTGTTTCCTGGAACGCAAAATCTCTAGAATTAAAGTTTGTAATGATTCCAATAAAAGGTTCCGCAAAAAGTCAATTACCAGTAATATATAATGATGTTAAACCTGATAATTTTGAGCATCCTGAGGCGCAGATTGTTGTTGAGGGAAAATACGATGGCAATGTCTTTAAAGCAGATACCTTATTAGTTAAATGCCCTTCAAAATACGAGAAAAAACAACAATAAAATCAGGAGGCAGGTATAAATGGATAATTTATTTTTAGCAAGTGTTGGTAGTTTTGCCTTACTGCTTGGTTTTTTATTAAGCGCTTATGCCACAATAGCTGGTATAATTGCCCAACGGTCGAATAATAATACTTTAGCTGAAAGTGTTAAAGGTGCTTCTATCGCAATTGCTGTTACGACTACAATTGCAGTAGTAATAATGGAAGTATTTCTCATAAGCGGGCAATTTGCTATAGCCTATGTAGCCCATTATACAAGTTCCGATTTGCCACTTTTTTACCGTTTTTCAGCTCTTTGGGCTGGGAATGAAGGCTCTCTCTTATTATGGGCGTGGGTTTTAAGCTTATATAGTTTAGCAATTGCTTTAAACAATATAGTACCAAAAATAAAACCAATAGCTTTAACAATTCTTAATATTAACAATTTATTCTTTTTGTTTATTTTGTCTTTTGTCTCAAAACCCTTTGTAATATTAAACCCGGCTCCTGTTGAAGGAAATGGCTTAAATCCCTTATTACAAAATCCGGGCATGGTAATTCATCCAATTGCGGTGTATCTAGGTTATGTTGGTTTTGCTGTACCTTTTGCCTTTGCGATGGCGGCAGTTTTAGCCAAATATCCCGGTGATGAATGGATAAAAGTTACCCGCCGGTGGACAGTTTTAGCTTGGCTTTTTCTAAGTATTGGGAATTTAACCGGGATGGAGTGGGCTTATGTCGAACTTGGCTGGGGAGGATATTGGGCCTGGGATCCTGTGGAAAACGCATCTTTTATGCCCTGGCTTACTGGTAGTGCATTTTTACATTCAGTGATGGTTCAAGAACGGAAAGATATGTTGAAGGTCTGGAATATTTTCCTAATAAGTATTACTTATGTCTTAACTCTTTTTGGAACATTTTTAACAAGAAGTGGTATTTTATCTTCCGTTCATGCTTTTGCTGATCAGGGTTTAGGTCGATACTTCCTTGTTTTTACTGTTCTTGCTTTGTTTAGCTCTTTATATCTTTTAGTCGATCGACTATCCTTTTTAAAAGAAGGAAAAGAATTTGAGTCAGTAATTTCTAAGGAAAGTAGTTTTTTGCTTAATAACCTCTTACTGGTGGGAGCTGCTTTTGCAACTTTTTGGGGGACAACCTTTCCCTTGTTTTCTGAACTTTTTACCGGCGAAAAAGTTACCGTTGGTGCTCCTTTCTTTAATACAGTAAATATGCCGATATTCTTAGCGTTTATTTTGTTGATGGGGGTTTGTCCTTTGATTGCCTGGAGAAAGGCGTCTATTAACCACATTGTCAGAAATTTTGCCATTCCTTTGGTTATTGCCTTAGCTATTACGGTTTATTTAATTATTATTGGCATCCAGAAGCCCTGGGCTATAGCTTCTTATTTCATTAATTCTTTTGTTCTTTTAACAACTTTATATGAAATATTCAAAGGCGTTAAGACCAGAACTAAGCTAACCGGAGAAAATTTTGTAAAGGCTTTAGTGAATCTTTTTGTTAAAAATCGAAGAAGATATGGTGGCTACATTATTCATATAGGTTTGGTCTTAATTGCAATAGGGATTACCGGATCATCCCTTTACGATGTTGAAAAAAATATTACCTTGAATATTAATGATAAAGTTACAGTGAAAAACTATACCTTGGTCTTTAAAGGGTTAAGAGAAACGAAATTGAAAAACGTTGATGCGGTGATAGCAGATCTTGATGTATACATCGGGAATAAATATCTTACTCACCTAACCCCTTCGAAAAACTTTTATCCCAATGAACCCAATCCAACCAGTGAAGTAGCCATAAAAGGTTCTCTTAAAGAAGATTTATATGTAGTTTTAGCTGGTTGGGAAAATCAGGATACAGCAATTTTTAAAATAAAAGTAAATCCATTAATTGCATGGATTTGGATTGGTGGTTATTTCCTAATCTTTGGAACACTTTTTGCGCTCTGGCCAGGAAAAGGTGCAGATAGTGGCCCAAAGGTTATACCTGCAACAAGTTTAGCTAAGGAGGCTTAAAAATGGCCATTGTTCTTGATATTTTGCTTTTAGGCTTATGCGGATTCTTAGTTGCTTATCCTTTTTTTCTTAAAACTGAAACTGAAAAAACTGGTACTCATTCTCTAAAAGAAAAGCTTTTAAGAGACAAGGAAGCAGTCTTTAAAGCCTTAAGCGAAATTGAGTTTGATTTTCACATGGGAAAAATTTCTGAAAAAGATTATGAGGAACTTAAAAACCGTTATATGAAAGAGGCCAGTTTGGTAATGAATGCTTTTAACGAACTTATTGGAGAGAAAAAAGACAGGAAATCGGAACGGGTTTCAAGTATCGAACGAGATATAGAAAAAGAAATTGAAGAAGAGTTAAGGAAACTTCGAAATAAGAAGCGGAGGGATTAAATGAGGACTAAAATATGGTCAACCCTTAAATATATTATTGTAATATTTTCCATTTTAGTGTTTTCCAATTTAGTGTTTTCCAATACGGTTGCGTTGGCTGATTCTAAGCCGGTAATAAAGTTAAACCATATTTTTATAACCAAAAAAGATTCTAATGTTAACATTCAGCAAATAATCCAAATTGACGTTCCAAAGGGATATAAGGAGCAACGGGAAGGAAAGGTAATTAAAGCTTTTATTCCCTTGCCTGCTGGCTTTAATAATGTTACTATCAATGGCTTAAGTAAAGAGGAATTTGTTGAATTAAAAGATGGATTGGGGATTGTTACAATACCTGAATCACCCCTAAAATTAAGTATTAATTATTTACTCCCCTTTAATGAAAATAGCAGTATTAATTTATCTTATCCTTATGCTTGTGAAATGTTAGCGGTGTTAACTATACCCGGAGAACTTGCAGTTAAAAGTAATAGCTTAACCCCCCAAGGAGTACTGGACATTACTGGTAAATCCTTTGATGTATACGCTACCGGTAATTTAAATGAAAATACGCCTATTAGTTTTGAACTTGTTAAAGGACAAGGAAATTTACAAAAAGCGCCAGAAGTTTATAATGAAGAACCTGTAAACTTAAAGTTTCATAGTCCTGAACATATACAACGTTGGAAGAATTCCCCATTAGGGAATACAAATCCCCACCTTTGGCTTGCTTTTTTAATTTTTGTAATTGGTGGAATTGTTGTAGCTTTAATAATGTTATACCGTAATAAACAAGATACCCTCGACGAAGAAGAATTTTTAGAAAAAGTTACAAAATTAAAAGAGGAAGAAAGGGAAATTCTAGCGAAAATCGAAATTTTAGACGATAAGTATGATAAAGGAGAAGTATTAGAAGAAGAGTATAATGAATTATTAAATCACTATAAAGATCAACTTAAAAAGGTGAAAATCGAACTTAAAAAACTGTCGGAATAGGTGTTCAATATGATTGAAATGAAAGATATCACTAAAAAAATAGGCGATAAAATAATTTTAAAAAATATTAGCTTTAATATTTCTTCAGGACAATTTGTTACAGTGCTTGGACCAAATGGTGCTGGAAAAAGCACTTTGTTTAAAATTCTTGCTCTTTTAATGAAACCAACTTCTGGTACCCTGAAGATAAATGGAGTTACTGTAAATGAAAGTGGAATAGCTCTTAGGGCTAAACTGGGGGTAATTTCTCACAATTCTTTTCTTTATGATTCTCTTTCTGCCCGGGATAATTTACTATTTTATGCAAAAATGTATGGGTTAAAAAATGCTGAAAGGGCCGTAAAAGAAGTTATTCAGCAGGTGGGGTTAGAACTTAGTTACTACCAACCTGTAAAAACCTTTTCTCGGGGAATGCTGCAGCGTTTAGCAATAGCCCGTTGTTTGTTAACTAATCCCGAAATTGTACTTCTTGACGAACCATATACCGGACTTGACCAACAGGCAATAGAAATTTTAAATAAAGTTTTAAAGACTTTGAAAACGGAAAAACGTACGGTATTAATGATAACTCATAACTTTGAAGAAGGGGTGACCTTAAGTGACCGCATTTTTATTTTAAATCGGGGACAGTTGGTTTTCGATGAACCTAATACTTATGTTTTAGACACATTAAAAGAAATATACCTTAAAAAGGTTGGGGTTTTTTCATGACTTTCTTAAAAAAAGCTTTTGCCATCGTAGAAAAGGATTTAAAAGCTGAATTTCAGTCGAAAGAAATGCTAAGTGTAATGCTAGTATTCGCATTAATTGTTTTAGTGATTTTTAACTTTGCTTTTGATGTAAAAAAGCAAATAGTTCAAGATATATTTCCTGGAATGATATGGATTACCTTCTTTTTTTCGGGATTACTAGGCTTAAACCGCTCTTTCTTTATCGAAAAGCATCAAGACTGTTTGTTGGGTTTAATGTTAGCACCTGTTGATCGCAGTGTAATTTTCTTGGGAAAGATGTTGAGCAATTTTATCTTTTTAATACTTATCGAAATCTTGACTTTGCCATTATTTTTTATCTTTTTAAATATTTCCATACCGAAAAGCTTAGGTTTTTTCGTTCTAATATTGTTTTTAGGTAGTTTAGGATTTGTAGCTATTGGGACATTTTTGGCAGCGCTTTCGGTAAATACCAGGGCCAGCGATATTTTGCTTCCTGTTTTGCTCTTTCCGGTGCTGATACCGGTAGTTTTGGGCAGTGTAGCCGCAACTAAAGGTATTTTTTTAAATCTTCCTTTTACGGAGTGGAGTATTTGGTTAAAAATATTAGGAGTTTACGACCTACTCTTTATTGTTGTTCCGTTTATGCTGTTTGAAATTTTACTGGAGGTGTAGGGATGGGAAAAAACAACTGGTGGGAGTTCGTATTGGGAGGAATAGCCTATTTAAGCATTGCGGTAGCCCTTTATTTAGTATTTCTGGTGGCACCGGAAGAAAAAATAATGGGGATTGTCCAAAAAATCTTTTACTTTCATGTACCTTCAGCCTGGGTAGCCTTTTTAGCCTTTTTTGTTGTCTTTATTGGTAGTATTATGTTTCTTTTAAAGAGAGATTACTACTGGGATGCGGTGAGTTTAGCCTCAGCAGAGATTGGGGTAGTATTTACCACTATTGTCATTACCACGGGTCCTATTTGGGCAAGAACTGTTTGGAATGCGTGGTGGACGTGGGACCCAAAATTAACGACGGCGATAATTATGTGGTTTATTTATTTAGCATATGTGGTCTTAAGGCTTGCTGCTGGTGAAGAAGAAAAGACTGCTCGCTTTGCTGCAATCTTTGGTATTATCGGTTTTCTTGATGTACCGCTGGTTTTTGCTGCTGGTCGCTGGTGGCAAAAGACTTTTCACCCAATTATTTTTAATAATCCCAGTGGTGGTTTAGACCCATCGATGAAGCCTGCATTTTTTGCCAGCCTTATTGCTTTTACCTTTTTATACGCTTATTTTTTACTAAAGAGTACTAGGATTAATTTAGCCCGCAGGGAATTAAACCGCTTAAAAGATGCGGTTAACGAAAAAATTTATGGTTAGGAGGTTGAAAAATGGATAAACTGACTGCTCTTGCCTTGGCTTATTTTGTAATTTGGACGTTAATCTTTCTTTATACTTTAGTCCTTGGACAGAGGCAAAAACAAATTAATAAAGAATTAACCTTAATTAAAGATGTTTTAAATAAAAGGAGTTAAACTATGAAACGGGCTCTTCTGGTTTTTTTCTTGTTTTGGGGGTTAGTCTTGGGGGCATTTGGAGCCATAAATTTTCATGAGAATAAGGCAGAAAAACTTAACCTGGCTCCTGAAATCTTTGCAGAGATGTATCGGGTAGAAGATGTGAAGGGGGATGCGGCTATTGCTGCTGTTAATGACTTACACGGAAAAATAATTGACATTAAAGCTGCGGAAGTCATAACATATAGGAATTTCGCAGAAGACGCCCGGATTTGGATTTCTCAAGCTTATACTGTTTCTGATGCGGTGTATTTGTGCGAATTGATGGACCGGAAAATAAAGGCTAGTATTGGCAAAAGTCCCTTCAGCTATCCGGAGAGTTTTAAACAGCAAGGAATAAAAATTTATAAAACTTACGGTATGGGAAAAGTGCACTATTATTATCAAAGCAAAGATAAGGTATTCTGGTTAGAGTTGCCACCGGAACAGCACCAGGAGCTTTTGGCAAAAGCTCTTGAAATATGGAAATAAGCCAGCGAAAGCGCTGGCTTATTCTAGTATTTTCTAAAAAGACCTATTACTTTTCCTAAAATTTTGGCTTCACGATCTACTATTATCGGTTCATACTTGGAATTGGCAGGAATAAGTTTAATCGAGCCCTGGTGTAAATCCTTCCAAAATTTCTTTACGGTTACTTCCCCTTCAAGATAAGCCACAATGATATCCCCATTTTCGGCAGTTTCTTGTTTTTTAACGATAATTATATCTCCCGGCAAAATGCCTGCCTCAATCATACTATCGCCTTTAATTCGCAGAGCAAATAAATCCCCTTCTGGAAAAAGAGCTTTTGGTAACTGGAAAACTTCGTCGGGATTTTCTACTGCTAAAACTGGATGGCCAGCAGCTACATTCCCTAAAAGGGGTACCGCTCTTACTTCTTCAATGTTATAATCTAATATTTCTAAGGCTCTGGGTTTTGTAGGATTTCGCTGTAAGATTCCTTTTGCTTCTAAATTTCTTAGATGATGGTGAACCGTGGAGGGCGAGCTTAATCCAACTCCCTGGCAAATTTCCCTAATTGTTGGGGGATAACCTTTATCACTTATGTATTGCTTTATAAACGTTAAAATTTTTTTCTCCTGATGGGAAAGAACGGAATTTTTCAACCAAATCACCTCGAAACTTTGCTTTTAAATTTATTATAATATTGTTTTTATAATTTGGAAACATAAGTTCGAATATTTTTGCAGGAAAACACTTGTAACTTATAGAATTATCTTTAAAAATTTTAAAAGTAAGGTGGTTGGCAGGTGGAAGTACTATTTTTTGGGGAAGAAATACCGTCTTTTTTAACCAAAACCAAGGTTCGACAAATTCAAGATTTAGGTCAGACAATTTTAAATAGTTTTGAGTATTTTGTTACCGATAAAAAGGGCATAAGACAAATTGAAAACCTGATTATAGCCCAGAAAATGCGAGAAGAGCTATTAAAAATCTTAGATTCCCTCCAAGAAGGAATTGAAATTGCCGACGAAAAGGGGGAAATAAAATATGTAAATCAAGCTTTTACCAGAATCACTGGGATAGAAAAAGATGAAAGAATTGGCAAAAACATTTTTGAGGTATCGCCAAAGGGAGCCTTAGCCCAGGCGATAAGCACAAAACGGCCGGTTATAGGCTATAGAACTTTAGTTGGTGGTAGTATGGCCGAAGTTGTATCCAATGCAGTGCCAATTATTATTGATGGCCTGTTAGCGGGAGGAGCTGTTGTCTTTCAAGCGGTTACGGATATCTTGAAAATTAGCGAGCAACTAAGCAGAACCCAGGAAATGTTAGAAAGCTTTACGCAAAAGCTTTCCGAATTATCTGGGTGTCGCTATACTTTTAACGATATCATAGGTACCGATGAAAAACTTTTATATGCAAAAAAAATTGCCAAGAAAGCTGCCAAAAGCGATGCAACTGTTTTGCTTTTAGGTGAAAGTGGAACTGGAAAAGAGCTTTTTGCCCAGGCAATTCACATGGAAAGTAAAAGAGCTTCCAAGCCGTTTATAAAAATTAATTGTGCGGCAATTCCAGAAAATTTATTAGAAAGTGAATTATTTGGTTATGAGCGAGGTGCTTTTACTGGAGCTATTAAAACCAAAATGGGTAAATTTGAATTAGCAAATCAGGGTACAATATTTTTAGATGAAATTGGTGATATGGATTTATTATTGCAAGCAAAACTCTTACGAGTGCTGGAGGATAAACAGTTTGAAAGGGTCGGTGGTGTTGAAACCATTACCACCGATGTGCGGGTAATTGCCGCAACTAACCGTGACTTAAAGGCAATGGTAAAAGAAGGTAAATTTAGGGAAGACTTATATTTTCGTCTTAAAGTAATCGATATTGAATTACCGCCTTTAAGACTAAGGGCGAAAGAAGATATTTTATTGATTGCTAACAACATTATAAACAAGTTAAATCGACGTTTAGGTAAAAGGGTGAAAGGATTAACACCAAAAGCACAGGAACTATTTCTTAATTACCCCTGGCCAGGAAATATTCGGGAATTAGAGAACCTTTTAGAACGTACTATTATTTTAGCAGACGATCAATATTTAGATGAGCATCACTTTTATGGTTACTTTCAAGAGGTAAGTGAACAAGTAGATTCAGGCAAAGCTTACCCGATTAAAAACTTAGCTGAAATAGAAAAAGAAGTAATAAGTTTAGCTTTAGAGAAATATGGCCGGTCCCTGGCAGCTAAAAGATTAATTGCGGAAAAATTAGGTATTTCTATTGCAAGTCTCTACAATAAAATAAAAAGATATAATCTATAAATTATAAATTTAATTATAAATTCTAGAAAATAGAAATATATTTGTTTTTCAAGAACTTTCAATATATTGGCATTAAAATTGCTTAAAAAGCCCCTTGAGGAGGGATAAAAGTGAGAATTTTAGATGTTAAACAAATAGAAAGCGCCGTTAAATCGATGGTAGTTAATGCAAACCAAAAATTAAGCCCGGATGTTTTTGGGGCTTTGCAGCAAGCAGAAAAATCGGAAGAAAGTGAGGTCGGTAAAAAAATATTGCAAAGAGTAATAGAAAATGCCCAAATTGCCGCTAATGAAGAATTGCCAATTTGTCAGGATACAGGTACAGCGGTAATCTTTTTGGAGATTGGACAGGAGGTACACTTAGTTGGTGGGAATTTATATGATGCGATCAATAATGGGGTAAGAGCAGGTTATACTGAGGGGTACTTGCGAAAGTCGATAGTAAAAGATCCTCTGAATAGAGTAAATACCGGGGATAATACTCCTGCGGTAGTGCATATTGATATTGTTCCAGGTGATAAAGTAAAAATAACGGTAGCTCCTAAAGGTGGCGGCAGTGAAAATATGAGCCAGCTCAAAATGTTAAAGCCAGCCGATGGAGTAGAAGGCGTAAAGCAATTTGTTATTGATACGGTTCGTCAAGCGGGTTCTAATCCATGTCCTCCAGTAATTGTAGGAGTAGGAATTGGCGGTACTTTTGAAAAAGCTGCCCTCTTAGCAAAAAAAGCGTTATTAAGAGAAGTTGGAAGTAAGAACCCTGATCCCCTCTATCAATCCCTTGAAGCCGAGCTTTTGGAAAAGATTAATAAACTGGGAATTGGGCCCCAGGGACTAGGGGGAAGGATCACAGCATTGGCGGTGCATATTGAAACATACCCTACTCATATTGCAAGTTTACCCGTGGCAGTAAATTTAAACTGTCATGTTGCCCGGCATGAAACTGTAATTTTATAGAGGTGATGAATCATGATTAAAATTACTACTCCCTTAACCACTGAAGTTATTGAAAAATTAACAATTGGAGATGAAGTCTTACTTAATGGGATTATTTATACTGGCCGAGATGCAGCTCATAAAAAGCTGTTTGAACTGTTAGAAAAGGGAGAAGAACTGCCAGTAGACTTAAAGGGACAAATCCTTTATTATGTAGGACCAACTCCCGCCAAGCCGGGCAGGGTTATTGGTTCGGCAGGGCCAACTACCAGTGGGCGGATGGATAAATATACTCCGCGCCTTTTGGATTATGGCTTAAAAGGGATGATAGGTAAAGGACTCCGAAATAAGGAAGTGCAAGAGGCGATTGTCCGCAATAAAGCTATATACTTTGCGGCAATTGGGGGAGCCGGAGCGTTACTTTCAAAAACGATCGTTAAAAGTGAAGTGGTGGCCTATCCGGATTTAGGTCCTGAAGCTATTTACCGCTTAGAAGTAGTTGATTTTCCTGCAATTGTGGTTATTGATGCCCGGGGACAAAATTTATACGAGGTAGGTCCGGAGAAATTCCGGAAAGAATAAAAATTTACAAAAAAGAGGGGGATGGATGTGAACGTTCTAAAACATGATTTGATAATTATTGGCTCCGGACTTGCTGGACTTAGGGCAGCGTTGGAGGCTGCTTTTTTATCCAAGGGAGAATTAGATATTGCGCTTGTCAGTAAGACGCAGCTTTTAAGACCTCATTCGGTTTGTGCTGAAGGCGGAACCGGTGCAGCTCTCCGGATTGACGAAGGGGATAGTCCGGAATTGCATGCCTGGGATACGGTTAAAGGAAGTGATTTTTTAGCGGATCAGGACGCTGTTTGGCGTTTTGTCGAATTAATTCCTCAGGAAATTTTAAAGTTAGACCACTGGGGTATTCCCTGGGCCCGCCGGGAAAACGGAAAAATTGACCAAAGACCATTTGGCGGTCACTCGTTTCCGCGAGCGGTTTTTGCGGCGGATAAAACGGGCTTTTTTGAAGTCCATACTATGTACGATAATTTGCAGCGTTTTCCCAATATTCATCGTTATGACGAAGTAATGGTGACCTCGCTCATTATTGAAGAAGGGGAATACCGGGGCTTTACTGCGATAGACTTGGTGCGCGGTGAGTTTCTAGTATTTCAATCAAAAGCTATTATAATTGCCACCGGTGGAGCTTGTCGGATTTATGGTTTTACTACTTATTCCTATACCGTTACCGGTGACGGTATGGCGTTAGCATATCGAGCAGGTTTGCCTTTAAAAGATATGGAATTTGTTCAGTTTCACCCCACCGGCTTTGTACCCTCGGGTATTTTAATTACCGAAGCTGCCCGTGGGGAAGGCGGTTATTTGATAAATAATTTGGGAGAACGTTTCATGGGAAAATATGCTGAAAAAATGATGGAACTCGCTCCAAGAGACATCGTTTCTCGGTCGGAAATGCAGGAAATTGAAGCGGGTAGAGGATTTACCCGGGAAGATGGTTTGGATTACGTTTTACTGGATTTAACCCACCTCGGGAGGGAAAAAATTAATGAACGTTTACCGCTAATCCGGGAAGTGGCCATAAAATTTGCGGGGATTGATCCGATTGAAAAACCTCTTCCGGTCCGGCCCGTAGCTCATTATTCAATGGGCGGCATTCATGTCGACATTGATGGACAAACTCCGGTACCCGGGGTATATGCAGCCGGTGAAGTTGCTTGTGTTTCTTTACATGGAGCAAACCGTTTAGGTACAAATTCTACTGCTGAATGTCTGGTATGGGGAGGTATAACCGGAGGCAAAGCATATGAATACGTAAAGAAACAAAAAGCTTTTCCGCAATTACCGAAAGAAATGGTCTTGAGGGAAGAGGCCAGAATTAACGAAATATTTAATAAACCAAATAAAGAAAGCTTATATACAATAAGAAAAGAGTTAAGGGAAATCATGGATAAAAACGTTGGAGTATATCGGGATGAAAAGGGGTTAACTGCAGCCCTTAACAAGGTAAGGGAGCTAATTCAGCGGTTTAAGGATTGCGGACTGGAAGATAAGAGTAAATATTACAATACCGACTTAGTTTCGTATCTGGAAATGGAGAACATGTTGACACTGGCGGAGATCATTGTTTTGGGAGCTTTGGAAAGAAAAGAATCCCGCGGAGGTCATGCCCGTAGAGATTATCCCAACAGGGATGATGAAAACTGGTTAAAACACACGTTAGCTTATTATACTCCTCAGGGGCCACGGCTTAAATACCTGCCGGTAAAGATTACTACCTGGAAACCAGTGGAAAGAAAGTACTAAGAGGAGGGGTTTTTAGATGTATGACAATCGTTTGGGCATCAAGGGCAACTTTTATGCGGGAAAATTCGGAATTGAAAGATATTTATATACTTTACACCGGATTTCCGGGATTGGACTAATTATCTATCTTTTGCTGCATATTGTGGTAACTTCTTTTCGTCTTGGGGGTCCCGATGCATGGGCAAAGGCTATGGGAACCGTTAATAATCCAATATTTAAATTCGGGGAATTCCTGGTAGTAATAGCAGGGGTATTTCACGGCTTAAACGGTTTACGGCTTATACTTACCGAATTTGGTTACTTTATCGGCAAACCTGAACGTCAGGAGTATCCCTATAAATATTCAACTTTAAAACAGCGACCTTTAATGTATTTCCTAATGATTTTAGCGTTAGTAGGAATTGTTATAAGTATTTATGATATATATTTGGCCTAAAAAGGAGGGGTTTTGGTGAGTGAATCAAAATTGTGGTTTTTATTCATAGTAGCTGCTTTAATTTTACTGGTGTTTCTTGGAATACATCTGGGATACATGCATCTTGATAATATTTTGGGCGTAAACGACCCCTTGGATTACAATAACGTAAAAACCCGGGGACAGGATACCTTTTGGCTGGTGAGTTATCTTATTCTTTTAGTAGCTGCTTTATATCATGGAATGTATGGCTTAAGAACGATTCTTTTGGAATATTTTCCGCAAAATCTTAAATTTATTAATGGTTTAATAGGGATAATCGGCTTTTTAGCTCTCATTTTGGGTAGTTATGTTGTAATCTATTCTTACATTGGGGGGTAGGGGAAATTGAAGGTAACGTTTAAAATTTGGCGCTATGATCCTGCAAAGGATGTAAAACCGTATTTTCAAGATTATACTTTCGATGTAAAAGAAGGCATGACAGTTTTAGATTGCCTTTATTACATTAAAGAAAATATTGATGCCACGTTGGCTTTTAGAGCATCGTGCCGGATGGGTATTTGCGGTTCCTGCGCGATGTACATTAATAAAAAGCCGCGACTTGCCTGTGAAACTCAAGCTTTATCCCTCGGGACTGACGTAATAGAGATTGCTCCACTGCCTAATTATAAAAATATAAAAGATTTAGTTCCGGATTTAACTCCGCTTTTTGAAAAACATAAAAATGTCAAGCCATATATAATACCTGAAAACGAGCAGGAATTCATAAATCCTACCGGAGAATATTCCCAGACACCGGCAGAACTTGAAGAATACCTGCAATTTGCTTATTGTATAAAATGCGGTGCTTGTCTTGCGGCTTGCCCTACGGTAGGAACTACGCCGGATTTTCCCGGACCGCAAGCTTTGGCCCAAGCATATAGATATAATGCTGATAATCGCGATTTTGGGGAAAAGGAAAGAAAAGTTCAGGTCGATAATCCAAAAGGTTTATGGCGCTGCCATATGGCGGGTGCATGTGCTGAAGCCTGTCCCAAAGGAGTTGACCCTGCATTGGCTATCCAGCTTTTTAAAAGGTCGTTCTTTTTCACCGGCCGCAAACCTAAAGCCCGCTTAATTCCTTTAAATAAGGAAAAGCCTGCTCGGGGAGGAATAAAAGCTCCTGAGCCTACTGTTTAATTTAAATTAAAGGAGGTTTTAAAATGGCAGATTTTAAAGCTAAAGCTTTAGAATTACACAAGAAATTTCGCGGAAAAATTGAAGTAAAGTCGAAAGTACCTGCTAAAACTGCGGAAGACTTATCTTTAGCCTATACGCCTGGAGTTGCAGAGCCCTGTAAGTTAATTGCTGAAAATAAGGATTTGTCATATGAGTATACCAGCCGCTGGAATATGGTGGCGGTAGTGTCCGACGGTACTGCAGTTTTAGGATTAGGAGATATTGGACCTTATGCTGCCATGCCCGTTATGGAAGGTAAGGCACTTCTCTTTAAAGAATTTGCCGGGGTTGATGCCTTCCCAATTTGCCTTGATACCAAAGATCCGGATAAGATCGTTGAAGTGGTGAAGTTTTTAGAGCCGACCTTTGGAGGAATTAATTTAGAAGACATTGCCGCACCTAACTGCTTTTATATTGAGGAGCGTTTGAAAAAAGAAACTTCCATTCCGATTTTTCACGATGACCAGCACGGAACGGCGATTGTTACCCTAGCGGCTCTCCTAAATGCTTTAAAAATTGTTAATAAAGAAATTTCCAAGATTAAAGTAGTGGTAAATGGTGCAGGGGCATCGGCAACGGCAGTTTCAAAATTACTTTTAGCAAGTGGAGTTAAGAACCTAATAATGTGCGACAGCAAGGGGATCATTTACCGGGGCAGAACCGAGGGAATGAATAAATTTAAAGAAGAAATGGCCGCGAAAACAAACCCCGAGAATTTAAAGGGGATGTTAAAAGACGCTTTAATAGGGGCAGATGTGTTTATCGGACTTTCCAAAGCCAAACAAGTAACCGAAGAAATGGTAAAATTAATGAATAAAGATGCTATTGTATTTGCAATGGCTAATCCCGAGCCTGAAATTTACCCAGATGAAGCGAAAAGGGCAGGAGCCAGAATTGTGGCCACCGGTCGTTCGGATTTTCCAAATCAAGTTAACAATGTTTTAGCATTTCCCGGCGTTTTTCGGGGGGCATTGGACGTTAGGGCAACAGATATTTCGGAAAAAATGAAAATAGCGGCGAGCTATGCCATAAGTTCGCTAGTTACCGAAAATGAGCTTAGTGAAGATTATATTTTACCTAAAGCCTTTGATGAGAAAGTGGCGCCCACAGTAGCGCGGGAAGTGGCAAAAGCAGCTTTAGAAGAAGGAATAGCGAGGGTAAAAATTGATCCCGATGAGGTGTACCGCCATACAATTGAACTTTTACAAAAAAGCGACTCCTAAAAAGGAGTCGCTTTTAATATCTTGTTTAAAATCCCATATATGTAAAAAATGAAAGGAATTTTAACTTTTTTCACGAATTTTAGAATATAAAGAAAATATGATGAGGGAAGAACAATGAAACTTAAGCTTGCTACGAAAATCGAAGTATTAGCCCTTATTATTGTGGCCTTTTCGGTTCTTTTTTCGGGTTTTTTTCTTGCATACAAAGTTGCAGGAGAGTTGAAAAAAGAACTTGGTAAGAGAGCGCTTGCTATTGGACGAACGGTAGCAGAAAATTCTACTGTGAAAAAGTATTTAGGCAAACCAGAAGGCTTTAAAAAGATAGAACCGATTGCAGAACGAATTCGTCAAGTAACAAATGTGGATTATATTGTCGTATTAGATATGAAAAAAATTCGTTATTCAAGTCCTCTACCAGAAAAAGTCGGTACAAAATTTTTCGGAGGAGATGAAGAGCTAGCTTTTGCCGATAATGAATATATTTCTGAAGCTAAGGGAATCAAAGGAGTAGCGGTTAGGGCTTTTGTTCCGGTAAAAAATGAAGATTTTACCGACCAAATTGGTGTTGTAGTGGTGGGAATATTGCTGCCAACTTGGTGGGAATTATTAAAAAGCGTTCGTGGAGGCATTTATTTAGCAACTATTTGGGGTTTACTTATTGGATTAATTGGAGCTAGTTTACTGGCAAAAAAAATAAAAAATGAGATTTTGGGTTTAGAACCAGAAGAGATTGCGAGTCTAATGGAACAGCGTAATGCCCTTCTAAATACGATAAACGAAGGAATTATCGCAATTGATCGACTAGGAACAATTACACTAATAAACCCTGCAGCCCAGAAAATTTTAGTCGAAAAAAATATCACTGAGATAATTTCTGAAAGTCGCTTACTTGAAGTTATTAAAACCGGTAAGCCAATTTATAATAGGGAAATTTTTGTTGAGGAAAAACAGTTAATTTCTACCAGTTTACCTTTAAAAGTAAAAGGAGAAGTTATTGGTGCCTTTACGGTATTTAGAGAAAAAAGTGAAGTACAAAAACTTGCTGAAGAATTAACAGGAGTTAAAAAGTTTGTTGAAGCTTTAAGGGTTCAGAATCATGAAAATCTAAACCGTCTACATTCAATTGCTGGCTTAATCCAATTAGGCCGAGTTGAAGAGGCATTGGACCTGATTTTTTGTTTGACTGATGCTCAGCAAGCTCTTACCACATTTTTAACTAAAAATATTAAAGACCCAGCATTGGCTGGATTAATTTTGGGAAAAGTTGCAAGGGCTTCCGAATTAAAAGTAGAACTTAAAGTTAGCAGGCGGAGTTTTGTTGAAGCTTACCCGGTTAAACTTGATAGTACCAAAATAATAGAAATTGCTGGAAATATTTTAGAAAACTCTTTGGAAGCAGCAGCCTTAAGCGATGGAAAAAAAGTATTTTTTAAAATTCAGGCAACTCAAAATCACCTTAAGCTTTTGGTTTTAGATACCGGACCTGGCTTAATGATTGAACATGAAAAAATCTTTGAACCTGGTTTTTCAACCAAAGGGGAAAATAGAGGCTATGGACTTTACATTGTAAAGAAGCATTTATATGAAGCTGGTGGCAAAGTTCGAATAAGGTCAACAGCGAAAAGAACAGCATTTTTGGTTGAAGTACGGGGGGAGAAAAATGATGATTAAAACTGTTGTGGTAGAAGATGATCCTATGGTTTTAGAGATAAATAAGAGTTTTGTTAAGGAAGTTGAGGGATTTCAAATCATTGGAACTTTTAAAAACGGTAATGATTTGTTAGCTTTTTTGAACAGTAACTCTCCTGACCTAATAATTCTTGATATTTACTTGCCTGACATCGATGGTTTAACTCTTTTAAAAGAAGTTCGCAAAAGAAATATTTCAGTTGATGTACTGGCAATTACTGCAGCCCAACAAGGAGAAATAGTAGCAGAGCTGTTACGCTATGGCGTTGTCGACTATATTATTAAACCTTTTAAAAAAGAAAGGTTAATCGATGCCTTGTTGACTTATAAAAATAAGTACTTAAAAATTGGGCAAAAGCGAAATGTAAAGCAAGAAGATATCGATCGGTTATTTTCTCGTTCAAGTACGGGAGGAAACTTGCCAAAGGGCCTTCATGAAACAACGTTAAAAATGATTTTAAAAACTTTAGAAGATGCGGAAGAACCGCTTTCAGCTTCTGAGGTTGCCGAACGGGTTGGAATATCAAGAGTAACTGCACGGCGATATCTGGATTATTTAGAAAAAGAGGGGATGGCAGGAAAGGAAGTCCAGTACGGTAATATTGGGCGTCCGGTTAATTTTTACTATTTGCTGTGAACAAAAAGAACAAAATTAACAATATGACTATAAATGTATAAATTTTTAGAAAAATTGTTATATTGAAAATATAGAGATTATTTAGAATAACTTAATGAAAGGGGAAAAGGAGAATGGAAAAAAGAAAAAAGATTTATAATCACCTTTATTTTTGGGTAATTGTTGCAATTACTTGCGGTATTATTTTGGGACATTATTATCCTGATTTTGCTGTTAAAACGAAACCGTTTGGAGATGCTTTTATTAAATTAATTAAGATGATGGTAGCACCTATAATTTTTACCACTGTTGTCGTCGGAATTGCAAATATGGGTGATATGAAAAAAGTTGGAAGAATCGGTGTTAAGGCGTTAATTTATTTTGAAGTAGTAACTACAATTGCGCTTATTATTGGCTTAATTGTGGTAAAAGTATATAAGCCAGGTGTCGGAATAAACGCCGATGTATCAACATTGAATGCAAAGGAAGTTGCTGTTTATGCTGCTTCAGCTAAAAGTTTAAATGCGGTGGACTTTTTGCTAAATATTATTCCAACTACTGTAGTAGATGCCTTTGCAAAAGGTGAAATTTTGCAGGTACTTTTATTTTCACTTTTATTTGGTTTTGCTCTTGCGGCAATGGGAGAAAAGGGGAAACCCCTTGTAAAGTTTTTAGATGATTTATCTCATGCTTTATTCGGTGTTATTAATATTATTATGAAAGTAGCTCCTGTAGGGGCTTTTGGAGCCATGGCTTTTACAATTGGGAAATACGGAATTCATACTCTTGTATCTCTTGGTAAGCTGATGGCAGTAGTATATACTACATGTCTTTTGTTCATATTTATTGTGCTGGGAACAATTTTGAAAATTCACGGTTTTAGTATTTGGCAGGTACTAAAGTATATAAAAGAAGAAATCTTAATTGTCTTAGGTACTTCGTCTTCTGAGTCAGTGTTACCGCGGGTGATGACAAAAATGGAAGAATTAGGAGTTTCCAAATCGGTAGTTGGATTGGTTATTCCAACGGGCTATTCTTTTAACCTTGATGGAACTTCGATTTACTTAACAGCAGCGGCAATTTTTATCGCTCAGGCAACAAACGTTCACTTGAGCCTAAGTCAAGAGCTTACCATCCTCGCTATTTTGATGCTAACATCTAAAGGTGCAGCGGCTGTTACAGGTGGAGGGTTTGTTACGCTGGCAGCCACATTATCCTCGCTGGGAGGAGTAATTCCTGTAGCAGGTTTAGCACTAATTCTTGGCGTAGACCGCTTTATGTCAGAGGCACGGGCAATTACCAATTTAATTGGGAATGCGGTAGCTACACTTGTGGTCGCTAAGTGGGAGCGAGAAATAAATGAGGAAAAAGCACGGCTTATATTAAGTAATGGTACAAAGGTTGAGAATATTGAAATACCTGTAGAAAATTAAGCCAAAACTACATTTCCCGGCCAAAACCTTTAAAAATGGTTTTGGCTTTTCTATTGCTGAGCTTTAAAGTGATTAATTTGCAGGGTACAATTGTAAAAAAGGATTCAGAAAAGGAGGGAAGATGGTTGCAAAAATTTTTAATATTGATGTTTTTTTGTGCTTTTTTACTTCAAGGATGTGCACCAAAAGCCGTAGATTTTGAACAAACGAGTCCAAAAGAAAAAATTGTCTTAACCTTTTCTCACGTGGTAAGCGATGCTTCGCCCAAAGGACGGGCCGCCCGCCTGTGGGCCGATTTGGTTTATCAACGAAGTGGTGGACGGATAGAAATGAAAATTTATCCCAATGGCACTCTTTATAAAGATGGCGAGGAATTAGAAGCATTAAAAAAAGGGTATGTCCAGATTATTGCCCCTGCTACCTCAAAATTAACCGGCTTGGATATCCGCTGGGGGATTTTTGATCTTCCTTTTTTCTTTGACGATTTAGAGCAGGTGCATCAATTGGCAGATGGCCCGGTAGGAGAACTATTAAGAAAAAGTATGCGAGATAAAGGAATAGAAGTATTGGCCTTTTGGGATAATGGTTTTAAAATTCTGACAACGGACAGGCCAATAAAAAACTTAAAAGACTTTCTAGGTTTAAAAATACGTATTATGGATAGCCCTATTTTAAAAAAGCAGTTTTTACAATTAGGAGCAATTCCGGTGCCCCTATCCTTTAATGAAGTATTTGAAGCTTTAGAAAATAAAAAAGTAAATGGGAGTGAAAATACTCCATCAAATCTCTATTCCAAAAAGTTTTACCAATTGCAAAGCTATGTGACTGTATCCAATCATGGTTATCTGGGATATGCAGTTTTAATGAACAGCGATTATTTTAACAGCTTAGACCAAGAAACAAGAAAAATCCTTTTAGACACCTTAAAAGAAGTTACTTCTTGGCAACGAAAGGCAGCATTGGAACAAAATGCTGAAGATTTAGCCCGTATTCGAAATGACCAGAATATTAAGATTCATGATTTAACTCCGGAAGAAAAGGAAGAGTGGCAAGCGGTATTAAAGCCTCTTGCGTACGAAATAATTCCTTTATTTCCAAAAGATTTACAAGCTGAAATTTTAAAAACAGGAAATCTTAACTGAATAGTTTTCGGAATGTAGTAATATTAAAGCAATTCTTAAGAAAAGTGAGGGAAAATAAGAAGAATGAAAACGGGATTTCCCCAATTAGAAAATTTAGTAATTCGGCGAGGTTTATGTACGGGTTGTGGTAGCTGTGTTGGAGTATGCCCTAAGGGGGCGCTTGAAGTGACCCGGGTGTACGGCGAACCTATGCCAATTTGTACCGGTGTATGCTCCTCTTGTGGCTTTTGTTACCGTATTTGTCCGGGAAGCGATGTGCCGCTTTTGGAATTAGAAAAACATTTTTTTGGGGAGAACCGTAAATTTACATTAGCTGATCTGGGATTTTATCTGGAAAGCTATGTTGGGTATGCAGGGGATGAAGTTATACGAAAAAAGGGTGCAAGTGGTGGGGTGGTAACGGCTCTCCTGGTGCATGCTTTAGAAAAAGGAATAATTGACTGTGCCATTGTGGCTGGATTTAATAAAGAAAAACCTTGGCTTACCGAGGCCAAGTTAGTGAAAAGCAAAAAAGAAATTATAGATGCAGCCCAATCAAAATACGCCGTAGTTCCTGTCAATATGCTCTTTCGGGAAGCTGTAAAGCGCGGCTGCCAGCGCCTAGGATTGGTTGGGCTTCCCTGTCATATCCATGCGGTGCGTAAGATGCAATATTATGATGTACCGAGGGATATTTCGGGGAAAATTAAATTAACAATAGGTTTGTTTTGTGCTTCTCAGTTTTATTTCGAGGGTACTCGGCATATTTTGGTGGAGTGGTGTGGTATAAAAGATTTGGAAGTTATAGCTAGTTTGGAATACCGGGGAGGTGAATGGCCTGGCCATTTTATGGTAAAGCGTCATGATGGTGAAACCATTACTATTGACCGTCACCGGTATGTTTATCATATGTTAATGCCCAATTACAAAAGGGACCGGTGTGAAATGTGTATCGATTGGAGTAGTGAACTTGCCGACATTGCTGTAGGTGATTACTGGGCTTCGCCGACGATTGGAGATAATTTCAGCGGCACTTCAGCCCTGTTAGTAAGGTCTTTAGCAGGTGAGGAGTTAATAAAAAGTGCTGTCGAAGAAAAGGTGTTATATTTGGAAGGTCTTGAGCCGGAAAGACTTTGCAGCAGTATAGGGTTTGAAATGAAAAAACACGGAGCAGCTTTTCGCTTGGTACAGCGCCAGCAATTTGGCTGGCCAACTCCTAATTATCATATGAAGGTCGATTATACGCCTTTTTTTAGAGATCTTCATCTGGCACCTGAGAAAAAATAAGGCAAGGGTTGGTGTTTTTTTTTTTGCCAAATATACTACATAATGTGGTATAATCCATCTAAGGAGGTGAAATAATGTTTTTAAGAAGAAATTTTTTCAGCGTGATATTGGCTTTAAGCTTAGTGATTGTGGTAAACACTACAGCCTTTGCTTATGATGTAAACCTTTTTAAAGAAATTACCAACAAGATGGTCTGTTTATGTGGTTGTGGTAAACAAAAAATCTATGAGTGTGAGTGTCAGCAAGCTGAAACTATTAGGAATGAAGTTAAAAAAATGCTTGATGAAGGTAAAACTGAAAAAGAAATTCTTGATTATTATGTCAAAAGAGATGGACTTGAACGGCTTGCTGCTCCGCCAACAAAAGGATTCAATTATTTAGCCTGGATGATGCCGGGAATTGGGATTTTAGCTGGAGGACTTTTTGTAAATTATTTTCTCAGGAAAAAACAAAGGATAGAATTGCCAGCTTCTAATGAGAAGCAAGAAAATGAAACAGCAGTAAATTATTCCGAGGTAGAAGAAGAACTAAAAAAATATTTATAAAGGGCACGAAGAGTCCCTTTTTTCTTTTTTAAAAATAACTTCCTATAATAAGTATTATGTAAACTAATAAATAAAAAAGATAACCGGGAGGATCCGGTTATCTTAATACTTTCACCCGATTTAGCGGCCAATAAGTTAAGACTGCTCGGCCTTTAATATTTTTTAAAGGAACAAAGCCCCAATCGCGGCTATCATAACTTCCCTGTCGATTGTCTCCCATAACAAAAATAGAGTCTTTTGGAACTTTAAATAAGGTACCCTTTTCATGGGGCACTGTTTTTGTATATTTGGGAAGATATGTTTCTTTAAGGGGTTTACCGTTTATATAAACCGAATTATTTTTTATTTCAACAGTGTCACCGGGAAGACCAATTACCCGCTTTATAAAGGGGTAACTGGAATCAATAGGAGGATCAAAAACCACTATTTGCCCCCGTTCTAATGGATTTATTTTATACCAAAATTTTAATACCACAACCCGATCATTGGGTAAAATCGTTGGTATCATTGACCCGCTAGGAACTACGGTTAATTGGAAAATAAAAGTTTTTATAATGAAAGCCAAGATTACAGCCCAAATAGCTGCGGAAATAAATTCTTTTATTTCATTTTTCCAGGAAAATCTCTTTGAGTTTTCGTTTTCTACTCCTTCTATCATGTGCTACGCCCTTTCTTTAAGGTAATATTACTTTAAAAATGAAGATTAAAATACTTTAACCTTCGGTGAAGCCATTGTCGTGAAATTCCTAAAAGATTGGCTGCTTTTGATTTGTTTCCTTTAGTTTTTGCTAACGCTGCCATAATTAACTCTTTTTCATAAGCTTCTATTAATTCTGGAAGGCTTTGCCCAAGGGATACCTCTCCCTCCCCAAGCTCATTAGCCAGTAAATAAGGCGGTAGATATTTCTTTGCAATTACTTTTCCTTCAACTAAATTAAAGCATCTTTCTAAAACATTTTCAAGTTCACGAATATTCCCTGGCCAGGAATATTTCATAAAAATATCCATAACTTCCGGAGAAATAGTTGTTACTTTAGTTCGATATTCACGGTTGAATTTATCAATAAAATGTTTTATTAAAAGGGGTAAGTCTTCTATTCTTTCCCTAAGTGCTGGTACATATAAAGAAACTACATTTAAGCGGTAATAGAGGTCTTCGCGAAATTTTTTTTGTTTTATTAATTCCTCTAAATCCTGATTGGTGGCTGCAATAACCCGAACATTAATTTTCCGGGTTTTATTGTCTCCGAGCCTCTCCACTTCTTTTTCCTGTAAAACCCTTAAAAGTTTAGCTTGCATCGCCAGGGGCATATCGCCGATTTCATCTAAAAATATTGTACCGTTGTGGGCTAACTCAAATTTTCCTATCTGTCCACCTTTTTTTGCCCCTGTAAAAGCTCCTTCCACATAGCCGAATAATTCTGCTTCAAGGAGATTTTCTGGGATAGCAGCACAATTAACTTTAATAAAACTTCCTGGTCTTCCGCTTTCTACATGTAAAGCATGAGCTACCAATTCTTTTCCAGTACCGCTTTCTCCCCGGATTAACACTGTGGTATTATAAGGAGCAATCTTTTTAATAATTTCTTTTAAACGTATGATTGAAGGGTGATTGCCGATTATTTTACGTTCGGTAAATTGCTGGGTAGTGTATTTTGTTAACTCATTTTTATAATAAGATAATTCAGAGTTTAGCTGGTTTATTTTTTCGGCCAACGTTAAGAGGTCACTAACATCCTGGAAAATAACCTTTATAACTCCACCTAAAAGTTTGTAATCTTTAACAATGGGATATTTAAAAGCTACTACTTGACGCCCATTGATTTCAATTACTTCGGTTTTGATATCATTAACTGCTTCCGGTATTTCGCAAAAAAAAGGATTTTTGGTAATTGACTCTATTGGCGTATTTAAAATGTCACTTATTTTTAAACCAAAAAGATCGGCTATTGCTTTATTGGCATGAGTAACCTGCCTTTCTAAGTCTAAAACCATATAACCTTCCTGGCCTGCTTCTAGGATTGTTTCTAAAGTTTGTTTAAGGGCTAAAACATTTTCTAACTCATCGGCAATATTTTTAAGTTCATTTATCTCTTGGGCAACTCCTATTGCACCGATAATTTGACCATTATAGTATAAGGGTGTTCGATTAACGACATATAGATTGTCGCCAATTTTAAATTTCCTTCCAATATGTGATTCGCCGGTTTTAATTACTTTATGTAAACCACTAAAAGGCAAGACTTCATTTATATTTTTGCCAATTGCTTCCCGGGCAGGATAATTAAAAACCCTTTCGCTAGCTTTATTAAAAATAAATATTATACCATCTTGGTCAACGGCAACAATTGCATTGTGAATGGAGTCAATGATGTTTAAAAGGCTTAAATAATTTATCGGATTGATAGCCACGACTAATCCACCTCAGTAATTTTAAGTAAATCATTAAAGGAATTAATAATGTAATCGGGCTTGGTCTTTAAAAGGTCTTCCCACGGGAGCACACTCCATTTTACAGCTACTGTTTTTACTCCTGCTCCTTTTGCGCTTAACATGTCGTGCGGGCTATCTCCAACCATTAAACATTCATTAGGGCTAAGTTTAAAAAAATCTAAAGCAAGTTTTACCGGTGCTGGGTCCGGCTTATGTTTTTCGGTATCTTCCATAGCAATAATTAAATCAAAATACTGCTCTAAATCAAATAATTTAAGGCCTCTAATTGCTGTGTCTTTTAACTTGGAGGTAATTATGGCTAGTTTTTTGTTATTTTGCTTTAAAGATTTTAACGTGTCAATGGCCTCAGGAAAAGGTTTAATCATTTTATCGTGATGCAGTAAATTAAATTCGCGATAAGCAGCAATTAATTGGTCAATTGTTTTCGGATCCAAGTTTCCGAAAGAATAAATGAGTGGTTTACCAAAATGAGGATAAATATCTTCTTTAGAAATCTCTTTATTAAGAAAATTTTTGTAAACATAGCGAAAGGATTGATAGATTAACTCAAAAGTATCCAATAAAGTGCCATCTAAGTCAAAAAATATTCCTTTAAACATTTGTCTTCTCCTTTTAAAGTCTTCTTAAGTATTCTGGCCGTAAATAGAAAACTCCTTCATTATTTATGACATCATCAAGAATTTTAATTAGTTTTTCCCGGTCCTGATTTAAAGTACCTTTTAAAATTAAATAATTGGAAGCGTGATTGCTGCGAAAAACAGTGTTTGTTAAGTTTAAATTATAAAGAAACATTCTTAATTCTTTTAAAATTTCTTTAGCGGATGGCATTTGAAAACGGTTTTCTTGCACTTCTTTGGCTAATTTAGTCCCAGGAACGAGCATTAATGTTAAAGTAGCTAAAAAATGCGGATTTATTTTTGATACTACTTCAGCTGAGGCAATAGCGTGTTCTTCCCAATGTTCCCTACCACCTAATCCGGAAATTACCGTTAAAGAAAGTTCAAAATTCGCCGATTTAGCTTTATGACAGGCTGTTATTATTTCGTTAGCTGTAAAACCTTTTTGGACATTTTTTAAAATTATGTCGGAACCACTTTCAAGACCTAAGTACAAAAGGTTTAAACCATGGTCATGCAGTAGTTTTAGTTCCTCATCCTTTTTATTTAAAAGAGATTTAGGGCCTGCATAACTACTGACTTTTTTTAAGCGGGGAAAAGTATTTTTTAAAACATCCAACACTTCCAGTAAGTAATCGGTAGGAGCGCTTAAAGCATCGCCATCAGCCAAAAAAACTTTTTCCACAAAAGGATATTTTCTTTTAAAAAAAGCTATAATTTCTTTTATTTCTTTTATTGGCCGGACAGAAAACTTTTTATCTTTATACATTCCACAAAAAGTACACTTATTATAACTGCATCCGGTGGTTACTTGTAAAATGATACTATAAGCTTCACTTGGTGGTCGAAAAATATCACCAAGATAAATTTCCACCCTACTCCCTCCCTAAACTAACTTCAGTTAAAAGTTTAAAACCATGCTTAAAAAGAAAATACGCAGTAACTCCCATTCCAGGAATTAATTTTTTTTGAAAACTTCCGTCATATATGTATTTTACTCCGCAAGAAGGGCTTTTTTCCTTAAGAATTATGCCGGAGATGTTCTTTTCATAAAAACGAGCAATTTTTAATGTTTCTTTGGCTCCACGTAAAAAATTTTCAGTTACGTCTTCACCGTTAATATTTATTACTTTAAAATCAGGAAAGGAAATAATCTCAGCTGGTAAGCGTGGCGTTGGGAGTCCTCCTAATTGTTCCGGGCAAAAGGGTATGAAAACTTTATCGTTTAAAAACTTTAATACCTTCTGGTTTAAATTATTAGTACCATCATATTTGGTGTTTAGTCCTAATAAACAAGCACTAACCAGATAAATATTTATTCCCCCTTTTCTTTACACAAAATTTTACCACTTAAAACCCAAGAAAAAAAGCCGGATTTTCCGGCTTTTATACTTTTTCTACCACCATAGCAAAACCTTGACCGCCACCAATACATAAAGTTGCTAAACCATACTTGATATTACGTTTTTGCATCTCATGTAACAAAGTTACTAGTATTCGAGCCCCTGAAGCCCCAATGGGGTGACCTAAAGCAATTGCCCCACCGTTGACATTGGTTATTTCTGGATTTAACTCCAATTCTTTAATCACCGCTAAAGCTTGAGCGGCAAAAGCTTCATTAGCTTCTATTAGACCTAAATCGGCTATGGATAAATTGGCTTTTTTCAAGGCTTTTTTAGTGGCGGGTATTGGACCTAACCCCATATAGGCAGGATCAACCCCTGCCGAGCCAAAACCCCGGATAATTGCAAGAGGTTTAAGATTTAATTCTTGGGCTTTCTTGGCAGACATAACCACAACAGCTGCGGCACCATCGTTTATTCCAGAAGCATTTCCGGCGGTTACGGTACCGTCTTTTTTAAAGGCTGGTTTTAGGGCGGCTAATTTTTCTAAGGTTGTACCTCGCTTGGGAAATTCATCGGTGGAAAATACCAAAGGTTCTCCTTTTTTCTGGGGAATTGTAACCGGAACTATTTCCTCTTTAAACTTTCCTTCATCAATAGCTTTTATAGCCCTTTCCTGACTTTGCAAGGCAAATTTGTCCTGTTCTTCCCGGGTTATATTGTATTTCTCGGCAATATTTTCCGCTGTAATACCCATATGGACCTCGGTAAAAGCACACCATAAGCCATCTTTAATCATTGAGTCAATCAAAGTGTCATGGCCCATACGGTATCCCGTTCTGGCCTTGGGTAGTACATAGGGAGCTAATGTCATATTTTCCATACCGCCGGCAACTACTATTTCGGCATCTCCCGTTGCAATTGCTTGAAAGGCAAGCCCAACGGATTTTAATCCTGAACCGCAAACCTTATTTACTGTAAAGGATGGTACTTCCCGAGGAAGCCCTGCCTTAATTGCCGCCTGACGGGCAGGATTCTGACCAAGACCCGCTTGCAATACATTTCCCATGATAACTTCATCCACTAGCTGAGGTTCAAGGTTAATACGAGATAAACTTTCCTTAATGACAAGAGCTCCTAGTTCAACTGCCGGAGTTTGGGCAAGGCTGCCCAAAAAACTGCCAATAGGAGTTCTAACAGCACTTACTATTACTACCTCGTTCATTGAAATCCTCCTTTAAAAAATATTTAAAGCTTTAATTTACAATAAGCATAAATTATACCAATATTTGTTGAATATTTATTGAAAAAGGGGGGTGTAGTTATAAGCTACACCCCAGAGACAAAATAAAACTAATCTCCTCTTTCCTTTCTCTAGTTATTTTTTTTAAGATTTTAAAAGCTTTTTAAATTCTTCGGTTAAAAGGGGAACTATTTCAAACAAATCCCCGACAATGCCGTAATCGGCAACTTTAAAGATATTGGCTTCCGGGTCTTTGTTGATGGCTACTGTGACCTTGGAGCTGCCCATCCCGGCTAAGTGCTGAATGGCTCCCGATATCCCTACCGCTATATATAAGCTGGGAGATACGGTCTTACCGGTTTGGCCTACCTGATACCGGTGTTCCCGCCAGCCGGCGTCTACCGCTGCCCGGGAGGCTCCTACCGCTGCCCCCAGTACGTCCGCTAGGTCTTCTAAGAGCTTGAAGTTCTCCGGTCCTTTCATTCCCCGGCCGCCGGATACTATAATGTCCGCTTCGGTTAATTCGGGACGACCCGATACCTGCTTGACTACTTCTTTTACCACGGCTTTTAAGTCTTCCGGAGTAAAGCTAACCGCTACTTCTTCAATTGCAGCTTGCCCGCCGGTTTTCTCGGCTACCGGAAAGACGTTGGGGCGGACGGTTACAAACAAAGGATAGCTTGTGGGCTCCAACTTTGGTATAGGCTTTGCCGGCATAGATGGGCCGGATAAATAAACCGTCCTCGTAACCGGTGAGGTCGCTTACCTGCCCGGCTCTTACCCGCTGGGCTGCTCTCGGGGCAAAGTCCCTCCCCTGAGCGGAGTTGGCGATTAATACTACTTCG
>NZ_BDJK01000055.1:185116-185540 GCF_001950255.1 Carboxydothermus pertinax | reverse complement strand
CTCCAACTTTGGTATAGGCTTTGCCGGCATAGATGGGCCGGATAAATAAACCGTCCTCGTAACCGGTGAGGTCGCTTACCTGCCCGGCTCCTACCCGCTGGGCTGCTCTCGGGGCAAAGTCCCTCCCCTGAGCGGAGTTGGCGATTAATACTACTTCAGGCTTTTCTTTGTTGATTAAGTCCGCCAGTACCCTGGTGTATTTGGCGGTGGTGTACTGCTCTAAGTCGGGATGGTCGGCTACGTATATTTTCCCCACTCCGTATTCCCCAAGTTCGCTGGCCAAACCTTTTACGTCTTTCCCGATTACTACTCCTTCTACTTCTCCCCCGATTTTTCGGGCCAGGGTTACCATCTCAAAGGTTACTTTCTTTAATTTACCTTCCCTTTGCTCTGCTACTACCCATACTTTTCCCATTTCCTCCAC
>NZ_BDJK01000055.1:114508-184914 GCF_001950255.1 Carboxydothermus pertinax | reverse complement strand
TTTTTCTTGGCCTGCATGATGCCTTTCATTGAAGGATACCGGGGTTCGTTTAATCCCCGCTGGGCGGTAATAAGCGCCGGTAGAGGTACTTCGACTACTTCGGTCCCCCCTTCGATTTCCCGGTGGCCGGTAATCTTGCCTTCCTCTACTTCTAATTTGGTGACAAGGTTAATTTGCGGTAAGCCTAAAATCTCGGCTACCCGTACTCCTACCTGGGCGGAACTGTCGTCAATGGCCCGCCAGCCGGTTAAAATTAAGTCGTATTCCATTTGCCCTAAGGCTTTGGCTAGAGCTTCGGCAGTTACAGTTTCGTCGAGCTTTAGTCCATCGGTTTTGACCAGGACCGCCCGGTCAGCTCCCATGGCTAAAGCCTGCCTTAAGGCTTCCTGGGCCCGGTCGGAACCGGCCGATACTACTACTACTTCCCCCTGCCCTAACTTTTCTTTGATTCTTAAGGCCTCTTCTACCGCAAATTCGTCGTAGGGGTTAATGATTAAGGTTACCCCGCTGTCATCAATTTTCCCGTCTTTTAAGACGATCTTTGCTTCGGTGTCAAAGGTCTGCTTTAATAAAACTACTAACTTCACCTAATCTCCCTCCTTACTCTCCTTTAAATTCGGGCTTCCTTTTATTTAAGAAGGCATCCATGCCTTCTTTTTGATCACTGGTCGTAAAGCAGAGGGCAAACATCTCCGCTTCATACGCCAGTGCCCGTTCCAAATCCATGTTTAACCCTTCATTTAAAGCAGCCTTGGAATAAAATACCGCAAGCTTTGCTTTAGCTGCTATTTTCTGAGCAATTTCTAAAGCTTTTGGCATCAGTTCTTCCGGTTCTACTACCCTGTTAACCAATCCTATTCTCAGGGCTTCCTGAGCATCTATCATCTCACCGGTATATAAGAGCTCGGCTGCCATACCTTTTCCTACCAGTCGCGGCAACCTCTGAGTACCGCCAAAGCCTGCAGTAACCCCTAATCCTACTTCCGGTTGTCCAAATTTTGCTTTAGTGGAAGCAATACGAAAATCACACGCCATTGCTATTTCACAGCCACCACCAAGGGCGAACCCGTTAACTGCAGCGATAACCGGTTGAGGAATTCTTTCAAGTTTTGATAACACCTTTTGCCCAAGCTTAGCAAAATACCTGGCTTGCTGGGGAGTAAAATTCCTCATTTGCGAAATATCGGCTCCCGCCACAAAACTCTTTTCTCCCGCACCGGTTAAAATTACCACCGTAATGCTTTCATCCTCTGCTATTTTATCCAGTAAAGAATCTAACTCTTCTAACACTTCAGAATTTAAAGCATTTAATACCTGGGGCCGGTTTATGGTTATAATACCGACCTGGTCTTTCTTTTCAAACAAAATCGTTTTGTATTCCATACTTTCCCCCCTGTTCCCCTATTTTAAGAGGTGGCGAGCAATTACAATTCTCTGAATCTGATTGGTCCCCTCGTAAATCTGCGTGATCTTGGCATCCCTCATGTAGCGCTCTACGGGATACTCCTTGGTATAACCGTAACCGCCAAGCAGTTGTACGCAATCGGTAGTTACCCTCATGGCCGTATCGGTTGCATATTTTTTGGCCATCGCCGCTTCTTTGCTGTGGGGTAAGCCCTCATTTTTAAGCCAGGCAGCCCGGTAAACTAATAACTTCGCCGCTTCAATCTCCGTTGCCATATCCGCCACCATCCACTGAATCCCCTGGTTTGCGGCAATAGGCCGACCGAATTGTTCCCGCTGTTTAATGTAGTTTAGGGTATACTCAAAAGCACCTTCCGCAATGCCTAATCCCTGGGCTCCAATCGTAATCCGCCCGCCATCTAAAAGTTGCATAGCAACTTTAAAGCCTTCGCCAATTTTTCCCAGCACATTTTCTTTGGGAACAACGGCATTTTCAAAAAACAGTTCGCAAGTTACAGAACCGTTTAAGCCCATTTTTTCTACCGGTTTGGAAATGGTAAGTCCCGGTGTATTTTTTTCAACTATCAAACAGGTAATCCCTTCCGCCCCTTTGGTAGCGGTATCAGTTCTTGCAAAGGTAATAAAAATATCGGCATAGCTTCCATTGGTGATGAAAATTTTACTGCCATTTAAGACAAAGTGATCACCTTTATCTACCGCTGAAAGCCTTAAGCTGGCAGCATCGGAACCGGAATTAGGCTCCGTTAAAGCATAAGCTCCAAGCATTCTCCCCTGAGCCATTGGAACTAAATATTTCTGTTTCTGTTCTTCGGTACCAAACATATAGATGCTCATGCAGCCAAGGCCAATATGCACGGCTAAAATAACAGCAGTTGAAGCACATACCTTGGCAATCTCTTCAATGAATAAAATGTAAGAAAAGTAATCGGCGCCAGCTCCTCCGTATTCTTCGGGTATTGGAATCCCCATTAAGCCTAACTCCGCCAATTTTTCCAACGTTTCCTGGGGAAAGCGATGTTCCCGATCGGTCTTTTCGGCAATTGGTGCTATTTCTTTTTGAACAAATTTTCGTACCATGTCAACAAACATCTGCTGTTCTTCCGAAAGCTGAAAATTCATATTTCCCCTCCCCCGGCTACCCCTACAAAGGATCAAACATAGCTGTAAAACCCTCTACCGGTTTTTCTCCCAAGCCACCCTGCTTTTACATATTGCCGTAAAAGCGGACAGGGCCGGTATTTGGGGTCACCATAACCTTGATATAACACTTCTAATATGGCAAGAACCGTATCAAGACCAATTAAATCGGCTAAGGCTAGTGGTCCCATAGGATGGTTCATCCCAAGCTTCATAATTGTATCTATACCTTCCACCGAAGCTACACCTTCGTATAAACACCAGATCGCTTCATTAATCATAACCTGTAATACCCGGTTAGATACAAAACCAGGAACATCTTTACACTCTACCGGAACTTTATCCATTTTCCGGCTTAATTCCTCAATAACTTTATAAACTTCATCGGAAGTCTGTAATCCGCGTATAACTTCCACCAGCTTCATTAAAGGAACTGGATTCATAAAATGCATACCGATAACCCGTTCAGGCCGTTTGGTCACCGCAGCAATTTCGGTAATGGGCAACGATGAAGTGTTTGTCGCTAAAATTGCATGAGGAGGTACAATTTGATCTAATTCCGCAAAGATTTTAGCCTTAACTTCCATTTTTTCTACAACCGCCTCTATTACCAAATCACAATCGGCAGCATTTTTTAAGCTATCGGAAGGCTTAATTCTTCCTAAAATTTCATTTTTTTCTGCTTCGGTTATTTTCCCTTTTTCAACAAACTTAGCAAGGCTCTTTTTTATCGTTTCTAACCCTTTATTAACAATATCAAAATTTAAATCATGTAATACCGTTTCAAAACCTGCTTGCGCTGCTACCTGGGCTATTCCGCTGCCCATCTGTCCAGCTCCAACTACCATAATCTTTTTAATATCCATAAAATCCCCCCTAATCCACTCTTATCATCATCGCATCGCCTTGCGCGGCACCACTGCAAATAGCAGCTATGCCGGTACCGCCACCCCGCCGCCGCAATTCATAAATAAGGGTCATCAGGATCCTAGCACCGCTGGCACCAATCGGATGGCCAAAGGCTACAGCTCCACCGTTAACATTAACTTTTTCCAGGTTATAACCTGCAATTTTCTGGCTAACTAAAACTACAGCTGCAAAAGCTTCGTTTACTTCCAGAAGGTCAATTTGGTCAATCTTCATTCCTTTCTTCGCGAGCAATTTATTTATGGCATGCCCGGGAGCGGTCGCAATATATTTAGCATCAAAAGCTACTTCGGCATGGCCAAGGTAAGTCGCCAGAGGTTTAATTCCAAGCTCCAGGGCTTTTTCTTTGCTCATTAACACTAAAGCCCCTGCCCCATCATTAACACCGGGTGCATTTCCAGCAGTCACACTACCATTAGGGTCAAAAACCGGGGTTAACTTCGCCAGTGCTTCACGGGTAGTATTAGGTCTTGGCTGTTCATCTTTATCAATTACAACCGTTTCCCCTTTTTTCTGGGAAATTTCCACTTTTACAATCTCATCGTTTAAGCGTCCCTTCTCCATTGCATCTTTAGCACGCATCTGGCTAGTATAAGCCCATTCATCTTGAGCTTCCCGGGAAATACCGTATTCCTTGGCAACTTCCGAGCCGTGAACCGCCATATGCCTGTCATAAAAAGCACACCAGAGACCATCATCGACCATTAGGTCTACCGCTTCAAAATTAAACATTCTTTGCCCCCAGCGAGCTTTTGGCAAAAGGTAAGGGGCATTGCTCATACTTTCCATCCCGCCAGCCACGGCTACATCAATTTCTCCTAAAGCAATCATTTTAGCAGCCATTGCCACAGATATTAATCCACTGGCACAAACTTTATTTACTGTCACCGACGGTACTTCCCAGGGTAGACCCGCTTTTCTTGCCGCCTGACGGGAAGGTATTTGCCCCGCTCCTCCCTGTAAAACCTGACCCATATAAACATATTCAACCATTTCTGGACTTACGCCACTTCTCTCTACAGCTTCCTTTATGGCTATTGCACCTAAGTCTACAGCCTTTAACGGAGCAAGTCCACCCCCAAACTTCCCAAAAGGAGTTCTGACAGCGCTGACAAGCACAACTTCTCTCATTTTCTCCCCTCCTCATGTTTCCTCAAACCCTTAAACTATTCTTTTTACAACCCTCCTTTCCCCAAAAAGATTATTTACACTTAAAAAAATACCTTTATATTAAGTACGTAATTTGACGCAAAATTCCTGCTATTTGGGCTAAATATTTTTTTAATTTTATAAATTTTTGAAATAATTTGTTCATTTGAGAACTAATCATTATTTTTTACCAGAAACCCATGGCAAAAAAGTTCTACCGCATCTTTTGCCTGTTTAGATAAACTGTATTGCCGCGACGATAAAAGCCAAGAAGAAACCATTTCATCCAGTGTACCAAAAATCATCCGGCGTATTACTTTAGTAGAAATATCACTCCGAAAAATACCCTGTTCTTTACCTTCATCAATAATATTTTCAATAATAGTAAAATAATCCCTTAATAGCTCGGAAAGTTTTTGGCGTAACGCCCTATCCGCTTGTCTTAATTCAATTTGGGTAACTTGAGCAAAATTACGATCTTTTTCCGAGTTTTCCAAATGGCGAGTAACTAATTTTCTTAATTTCTCTAAGGGTGTCTTAGCAGTATTAAGCTCATTTTTTAAATTAACGATAAATTCCCCAAAACGTTTTTGAAAGAGGGATAAAAGTAAATCTTGCTTATTTTCAAAATAAAGATAAATCGTTCCTTCAGCTACATTAGCTTCCCGGGCAATTTTTGAAATTTGGGCTTTATGATAGCCAACTTCACCTATAATTTTTGCTGCAGCATCTAAAATAGCTTCATACTTATCGCCACTTTTTTTGGCCATACTTACCTCCAGTTTTTTTTAAAATTATACCATACTTTTTCAAAAAAGTGAATGAGCATTCATTCAGAATTTAAATTTTTTTCTTGATGAAACTCCTGCCGCTACCAGCTTTAAAGCTCTGGATGTTAAATGTACAGCAAATTGAAAAATACTTGCAGAAATATTCTCTTAGGACTCTAAAATTATGGGTGGAATTTTTAGTTCTACCACAATGTTCACAGCTATGGCCTATAGTGCCGCTATTTGGTCACTATCTTGGTTCTTCCTACCCTTTTGGACCGCAAAGCTCATTATTTTTCCTGGCTTTCATCGTCTGGCTTAAAAAAATAAGCACTTACCAGCAATCGGTAAGTGCCCCCTAATAACGCGGGAGCATTAACTCCCGCTTATTTTATGGGAGAGGAGAAAATAAGTTATGCTTTATAGCCAAGGTTATCAATAATAACCTCTGCTATCTCACGTACCAGTTTAACAGTAATTACCGGTGGAAGTTTGGTATACCGCTTCACCACAGCTAAATAAGTTCTTAGCTCATCTCCTTCGGAAAGATAAGCTAAAAGATCCTTAGCATACTTTTCAATCTTCGCAAAGCTTTCAGCTACAAAAACCTTTACATACTTAGACTGGAGTTCAGAGCCAGTTTTTGCAGCTCTTAAATAAGCACTTTCCATGGCATAGATTTCAATCACCATATCGGCAATGAGCCCCAGCACTTCTTGTTCGCGTTCAATTTTTTCTTTAAACTTCTGAACCGCTAAGCCAGCCGCCATTAAAGCTAATTTTTTAGCCCGGTCAATTGCTTCTTTTTCCCGCACCAGCCCTTCTACTTCTTCGACCGGTGGCAGCGGATTAAAGATTTCGCCCATAAGTTTTTGCACTGCTTGTAAGAGAGGCAACTCTCCTTTTTGCGCTTTTCTTAAAAGCTGGGAAGGAATAATTAAACGGTTAATTTCGTTGGTACCTTCAAAAATCCGGTTAATCCTTGCATCACGATACATCTTTTCAGCAGGGTATTCCTGGGTATAGCCATAACCACCATAAATTTGTACCGTTTCATCCACAACAAAATCTAAAGCTTCGGATGCAAATACTTTATTTATGGAATATTCAAGAGCATACTCTTCAATGCCTTTTGCAACCTCTGCCCCAGATTTACCTTTAACATCCCCCAAAATTTTATCCATCATTCCGGCAGTCCGGTAAACCATGCTCTCCGCTGCAAAAGCATATGTTGCCATCCGTCCAATTTTATTTTTAATCAAACCAAAGTTGGCAATGGGCTGGCCAAACTGACTTCTTTCTGTAGCATACTTAACTGCAGAATTAAGCGCTAGTTTACAGGAGCCTGCACAACCAGCCCCAAGTTTAAACCTACCAATGTTTAAAATGTTAAAAGCAATAACATGACCCTTCCCTACTTCCCCAAGGACATTTTCTACCGGTACTTTCACATCTTCTAAAATAACCTGACGGGTGGAAGAACCTTTAATTCCCATTTTCTTTTCTTCCGGCCCAAAAGATACCCCGGGAAAATCCCGTTCGACAATAAAGGCCGTAAATTTATCCCCATCTACCTTGGCATAAACAATAAACACATCGGCAAATCCCGCATTGGTTATAAATTGTTTGGTACCGTTTAAGATGTAGTATTTACCATCTTCACTTAATACCGCTTTCGTCTTAGCTGCTAACGCATCGGACCCAGAACCGGGTTCGGTTAAGCAGTAGGCAGCCACTTTTTCCCCGCTGGCAAGGCCAGGTAAATATTTTTTCTTCTGTTCTTCCGTACCAAAATAAACAATTGGTAAGGTTCCAATCCCCGTGTGAGCGCCATGGGCTGTAGCAAAACTACCCTGACCTGAAACATTTTCCGTAACAATAACTGTACTTACTTTATCTAGCTCCATACCTCCGTAAGCTTCAGGAATATCTACTGACAGAAGCCCTAATTCCCCGGCTTTGCGCATTAATTCAGGTACTACACCTTCAACCTGGTTTTCTATTTCCTCATTTTTAGGTACAACTTCATTAGTTATAAAATCTTTTACCATTTTCATCATCATCCGATGCTCTTCGGTAAAATCTTCCGGTGAAAAAATTGACTGCGGCTCAACATCTTTTAGTAAAAATTCGCCACCTTTTAAAATGTCCGACATCAAAACCCCTCCCAATTAATTTAAATTAATTCAAAAACTCCGGCAGCGCCCATACCGCCACCGATACACATAGAAACAACACCGTATTTGGCTTTTCTCCGCTGCATTTCGGATAAAAGCGTCGCCGTTAATTTAGCTCCCGTACATCCAAGGGGATGGCCAAGAGCGATAGCGCCACCGTTAGGGTTTACTTTGGCGGGATCAATTCCTAACGTTTTTATAACCGCCAAAGCCTGAGCAGCAAAGGCTTCATTTAATTCAAACACCTCTACCTGGTCTAAAGTTATTCCAGCTAATTTTAAGGCTTTAGGAATTGCTACCACCGGTCCAATCCCCATAACTTCTGGTTCAACTCCACCAACGGCAAAGGAACGAAATACCGCGACAGGTTTTAAGCCTAGCTCTTCGGCTTTTTCCGCCGACATTAATAAAGCAGCTGCTGCTCCATCACTGGTTTGGGAAGAGTTACCGGCTGTAACCGAGCCACCAAGACGAAATACAGGTTTTAAGCGGCCAAGGGCCTCAATGGTAGTATCAAACCGTGGTCCTTCATCGATTTCAAACATTGCGGTTTTTTCCACAACCTTTTTACCATCAAAGATTTTTTCTACCACCGGCACTGGCACAATTTCCTCTTTAAATTTTCCATTTAAAATAGCTTCTTTAGCTTTCATATGGCTTTGATAAGCAAATTCATCCTGCTCTTCCCGGGAAATACTATAACGAGTTGCTACATTTTCCGCAGTTAGACCCATACTGAGATAAGCATCAGGCATAAAGTTCATTAATTCCGGGTTAGGCAGGAGGTCATTTCCGCCCATCGGTACCATACTCATGCTTTCAATGCCACCAGCAATTACTACATCGCTCATGCCGGTCATAATTTTCATGGCGGCATCAGCAATGGCATTTAAGCCAGAAGAGCAAAAGCGGTTGACCGTTACCCCCGGCACCGAATAAGGTAAACCTGCTCTTAATGCTACGATTCTTCCTAAGTTCATCCCCTGTTCCGCTTCGGGAAAGGCACAGCCAATGATAACATCCTCAATAATTTCCGGGTTGATTCCCGTCTGATTGATAATTTCTTTTATAACCAGGGCACCCAAGTCCTCGGGACGAGTATTTCTTAATTTTCCGCGAGGAGCTTTCCCTACAGGAGTCCTTAAAGCTTTTACAATTACCGCTTCACGCATAGCTTCACCTCCTAATTTCTAAGCGGTTTATTCTTTAATAGCATATGGCGAATCCGCTCCTGGGTCTTCCGCTCACCTGCTAAACTTAAAAACGCTTCCCTCTCTAAATCTAAGAGATATTGTTCCGTCACATAAGTTCCCGGGTAAACATTACCGCCGGTTAAAACATAAGCAATCTTCTTAGCAATATGAGCATCATATTCGCTGATGAAATTGCCTTCTTTCATATTATGAATAACCGAAGCTAAGGCCGCATAACCGGAAGTACCAAGCACTTTTACCGGTTTAGGTACCGGTGGACGATAACCCATCTTAGATAAATGGAGTACCCGTTCTTTGGCATCGTGAATCAGGTAATCCCGGTTCATAGTAACGCCATCGGAAGGTCTTAAGAATCCCAGCTTCTTTGCTTCCTGCCCACTGGTAGACACCCGCGCGGTAGCTACCAATTCAAAGGCACGGAAAATGAACGGCTTATAATCTACCGCTCCAGCAACTCGCCAGCCACTGGTATCGTTGGCATACTCAGACATCCGGTAAACCAGCTCTTTTAAGCCACCTCCGGCGGGCACCAAACCTACCCCCACCTCAACTAAACCCATATATGTTTCTGCTGCAGCTTGAATTCCGTCCGAAGCCAGACAAACCTCACAGCCACCACCCACGGTCATACCAAAGGGAGCAGCTATAACTGGCTTATCGCAGTATTTTAAAGTTAAAAGGCTGTCCTGGAAGGTCTTAACCATATAATCTAATTCGTCCCAATCTTCATCCTCAATGGTCATTAAGATTAAAGCTAAGTTTGCACCTACCGAGAAGTTTTTACCATCATTACCAATAACAAGGCCGCGCCAGTTTTTACTTACCTCTGCTGTGGCTTTTCTAATCATAGAAAGGACATCATCACCAATAGAGTTGCTCTTAGAGTGGAATTCTAAAAGGGCTACTTCATCTCCAATATCAATTAAAGATGCTCCCTGATTCTCAAAAATAACTTTGTTTTGCGCTTTTAAATCCTTAATTACATAAAACTCTTTAGGAAGATCAATTGCCTTGTAATCCTCGGTAGCAAGATCGAAATAATAGCTCACACCGTTTTCATATTTGTAGAAACTTTTGTACCCTTTGGCTAACAGTTTTTCCACAATTGGCGGAATTGCTTCTCCTTCTTCCCGCATCCTGGCTACAGTTTTTTCTACCCCTATTGCATCCCAGGTTTCAAAGGGACCTAACTGCCAGTTAAAGCCCCAGCGCATGGCCCGGTCAATATTAACAATATCATCGGCAATTTCAGGTATTTTAGAAGCCGCATATAATAAGGTTTTTTTCAGAATCCGCCAAACTAAAGCAGCGCCTTCGTCTTTGCCAAACACCAGCGTTTGAATTTTAGCCTTTAAACCTTCAGCAGCTTTAGCCGCTTCTAAAGAAGGATATTTAACCTTTTCCTGGGGCTTATATTCCAATGTTTTTACATCTAAACTTAAGATTTCTTTACCCGCTTCAGTTTTTACTTTTTTATAAAAACCACTACCGGTCTTATCCCCTAAAAGTTTATTAGCTACCATTTTTTCCAAAAACTCCGGTACCCGGAAAAGTTCCTTTTCCCGGGGATCGGTTACATTATCATAGACATTTTTCGCGACATGAACTAAAGTATCAAGACCAACCAAATCTGCAGTGCGGAAAGTAGCGCTATTGGGTCTACCTAAAACTGGCCCTGTTAGCGCATCTACCGCTTCCACCGGATAACCTTTCTCGAGAGCTTTCATCGTTTCTAAGATACCGTAAACGCCAATTCGGTTGCCTATGAAGTTTGGGGTATCTTTAGCAAAAACAATCCCTTTTCCCAATACCCGCTCGCCAAATTTCGCCATAAAATCTACAATTTCCGGTTTGGTATCGTTACCCGGAATAATTTCCAAAAGCTTCATGTACCGTGGCGGGTTAAAAAAGTGGGTCCCCAAGAAATGCTGACGAAACTCTAAAGGCATATGTTCAGTCATTTTATTTACTGAAATCCCGGAAGTATTGGTACTAATAATTGCACTAGGTTTTAGGTATGGAGCAATTTTGGTAAAGAGGTTTTTCTTCACCTCAAGATTTTCTACAACTACTTCTACAACCCAATCACAATCCTTTAAAAGGTGTAAATCATCCTCTAAATTGCCAATAGTAATTAACTCCGCATTTTCCGGCACCGCAAAAGCTGCTGGCGATGCTTTTTTCGCCGCTTCCAACCCCCCTCTGACAATCCGGTACCGAACTTCGGGGCTTTCTAACGTAAGTCCCTTTTTTTCCTCTTCGGGGGTTAAATTAAACGGTACAATATCCAATAAAACTACCGGAATCCCGGTATTGGTTAAAAGTGCCGCAATGCCGCTTCCCATAATACCTGAGCCGATAACCCCCACTTTGTTAATTTTGTACACCCTCATCCCTCCTTAAATTAAAATCTGAATGAATACTCATTCATTTTTACCGCAAAAAAAGAAAACCTTCTTACTTAGTTATTATATTCATAATTGCCGCAAAATTCAATATATTGCCCGGGAAAATTTTCTGTAAATGCATAAACCTTTTCTTTTAATCTTTTATTCTACCGTAAGTATTTGGGGATCATAAGGTCCCATTGAAGCTACAACAAAGCGGCCGTTAAATTTAGTAACCAATATCATGTATTTGTCGTTTTTACCATTCGGGTTTTCAAGTAAAAAATATGCTCCACTGGAATCGCTTTTGATCTCCGAAACTCTAAAATCCTTTCCACCACCAAAATTCAAATAATTAGTTGCCATGGGATTACTGTTAGTGTCAGTAACCGGCAAATACTTACTTACCTTTTTTAAATTGTTACTTTTTAAAGCTTTGGTAAAAGCTTTTGCTAACTCTTCCGGTGTTTGGGGGTAGTAATTAAATACTGTCTTAATTTTTTGGGCAATATTATCGATAAAATCATTATTGATTATTTTCTCCAAAGGTGTATTTTCTAATAAACTACACCCACTTAATGAAAGAAGGATGACCACTAATATTATTCCTGTTCCAAGACGCTTCATAATTCTCACTCCTATAAAGTTTAAGAGCAAGGCCGGGTTATACCCGGCCTTGCAGTTTTATATTTATGGTAATAAGTTGTTAGTTGCCGCATAAGTTGCTTCGTTAGTGGTACCCATATCATCAAAGAGGTGATATGCGGTGGAGTAGTAGCCAAGGAATTTCTCAGTATCTTCTTTAGTGAATACCGGAATATTACCGGTTGCCACCCCTGCATCGTGACAGCTCATGCAAAGTGACTTAACCGGCAGTTTAAGTTGATACTCGTACTTATCGCTGTGCGGATCGTGACAAACCATGCAATCCATTTGTCCATTGACAAAGTGCTTGGACTTGTAGTAGAAGCCCTGGTGAGTATTGCTGTTATGGCAGCTACCGCAGGACTGAGCCTTGGTCGGTAAGCTAATACCAGTTAAGGCGTTAGCCTTAGTTTGATAAGGCAAACCAACCCTTACATCATAATTGTAATTCTTCCATCCCGTAATATTTCTGCTACTGGGTGCTGCCACGTGTAAACTACCAGGTCCGTGACAGGCTTCACAGTTAATTTGTAATTCTACAACACCAGTACCGTCCGAGGCGGTAACAACGCCACCACTGGTCAGAAGGGTACGTAATGAAGCTTTGGTACCTGCACCGGTATTATAGATAAAGTCTGTTACGCCAAGTGGTTTTTGGATATAAGGAATACCAACATTATAAACTTGCTGAGCAACATCCGTAGTTAAAGGAGTTGCTGTTTCAAAGGTATAGTTGTTAACTGAATGGCAGTTGATGCAGGTAAGCGCTCCACTCTTAGAAACTAATTCATACTTGCCTGTTGTCTTATTATATTCAAGTTCAGCTTTCCGTTGATAGGCACTTCCATCCCAAACCGCAACATAAGCTGCTTCGTCCGGTTTGCCCCAGAGTACAACATCGAAGGTTGAAGTCTTTCCATTAATCGCATCCCAAATATAAACAAATGGAGCGGTGGTTTTTAAATCTGGGTTATCATTAAATACGCTGAGCAGAGCAACTGAACCTTTATAGGCTCTTTCAGTTGGTGCTGTTTTTTGGTCAATGTTGTAATAGGTTGCCATATTGTTATGATAAGTTTCTTTAAATCCTTCATAATAACTCTTATGGCACTCCACACAAGCAGCCGAGCCTACAAACTTGGCATTTTCTTGATTATATACATCCGCTACGCTTGGATTTGGTATAACTTTATTAGTTACCCCTGCATTAGCATCATAGCCTTCAGCGGCAGGTCCTTTCCGGTGGCAGGTTTCACAGGTACCCATGTTGGGTGCCCGCTTTAATGCCGAGGAGCCGGCAATTTCATCGATTACCTGACCGCTCCAGTAAGGATCAGTTAAAGTCCTAGTCCAGAAATCTTTGGACGTACCGTGAGCATAGTGGCAGGTAAGGCAAGTCATGACTTCGCCAGCATTATTGGGCCGTTCTTCATAAACCATATTAGTTAGCGGCAAAAATTGCTTAAATTCATCAATTTTAAATCCTACCTGGTGCCGGTAGGCTTCGGTATACTTTCCAGTTAAATTATCGGAAGAATTATGGGCGGTTTCAGGATTGCCGGTATCGGTATTATAATCGGTATGGCAGGCACCGCAAAACTGGTTTATACCGCTAATGTGCTGTACTGATTCATTTGTACCATTAAGATACTGTTTAATATCCATTTTAACCTGAAGGGCAGGGTAGAAGTAAGCAATAACTACCGTACCGCTGGTATTAAGACTTGAATTATTAAATTTTAAGGTTGTGTATCCTTTAGAACCATCAAGTAAATAATCGGTATATTCTTTCTTTAAAGTTATATTTCCATTTTCCTCAACATATACTTTAGTCCCCAGATTGTACGGATAGCTCCGCACCCACTGGAATTTGTTATTTTGCCCGTCCTGAGCTACAAAACCTTCATCGGTATAAACCAACTTGACTCCCTGCTTCCAATTTACAAGAGCATAATTGTTAACGTTAGGATTTAATATCCGGGCATTACCGGCAAGACCATGGGGACTGTGGCAAGATTCACAGCCAAAGGTTATATCCCACTGTTTCACCAATCCTTTATCGGGAACATTTTCACTCTCATAATTACCGGTAGTATTTCCACCCGGAGCAGCAAAGATTTGGATGGCTCCTGTAACAAGATGGTTAGAAAGAGATGATTCAGAACCAGTACCAAACATACCACCAAAGGTTGGCTTACCGTTAGCAATTTTACCTTCTTCTACGTTGTAGGTAGTTCCAATGGTTCCGTCGTGGCAGGCCATGCAGGTATCATATACAGTTCCCCACTGTAAAAGGGTTTGGCCTACTGCAGTGTGGGTAGCATGGCAGGCGGCACAGGCGTCGGTATTTTTGGAGTAGTTGCTGTGAATGCGGTAATTGGCAGGATTTTGTTCATTGGGAAGATAAATTTCATATGGATAAAAAGTCTTTCCATCAGCATTAAATTTTGCTGGTGAACTATTATAACCATAAACTGTTTTACTGGTAGGTGTCGGAATATAGTTTCCGGGTCCGTAAACTTTTTCGTCAGTAGTTGGCACCAGTACTTGAGCAGCATAGGCCGTAGCGGTAAAGGCAATTAACATTAATACCGCTAAAGCTAAAACAAGCCCTTTTCTCATACTAAACCTCCTTTTTTATTTTTACCCCAGGAAACCCGCTTCCTTCCCTCCTCTCCCCCCTTTCCGGAAGTAGACTGGGTTTTTGGGGCGGTATGCACCTCCCTGTGTAGTTTTTATAAACCTATTTATATAATTACGCCGCTTGTTAATTTTTTCCTACTATTTTTTTGAAAAAACTTAGCAAAATTTTTTCTAAAAAAACGACAAAACCCCTTATAGCGCTTGGCATAAGGGGTAAAATAAATGCTAATTTTCGCTTTTTTCGCCATTTAGTAACTTTTTCATTATCTTTCCCGCAGCATTTTTGGGAAGCTCAGGTACCACCTCAACATACCGTGGTATTTTATAAGCGGTAAGCTTATCTTTTAAAAATTCGCTAAGTTCTTTGCGAGTAAGAGTTTCATACCCTTCTTTTAAAGTTATAAAAGCTTTTACCGCTTCACCTCTTACTCCATCAGGTACGCCAACCACAGCCACTTCCCGGATAGCAGGATGAGCCAAAATAGCCCGCTCTACCTCGGTAGGATACACATTAAAACCACTAACTATAATTAAATCCTTTTTTCTATCTACAATATAAAGGTAACCGTTTTCATCCTTTTTACCTAAGTCCCCGGTTAAAAGGCCACCGTTAACCAACGCTTTTGCAGTTTCCTCGGGTTTATTGTAATAACCTTTCATTACGTTTTTGCCAAAAACCATTAATTCCCCAACTTCACCCGGTGAAAGTTCATTTAAATTTTCATCAACAATTTTAACCTCCATTCCGGGCAATACTTTCCCAATAGAACCAGGGATGCGCGGTCCTCTTCGTGGATTTAAGGTTACAATAGGTGAGGCTTCGGTAAGTCCGTAACCTTCAATAAGGGGAATACCAAACTTCTCTTCAAAGGCATAAAAGTATTGGGGTGGCAAGGAGGAACCACCGGATACGGCTAAATGCACAGTTTTAAAAGCTTCCTTAGGTAGATATTCAAGGACAAAAATAAACATTGAAGGTACTCCGAGGAAAATGGTTACTTCTTCTTCTACCAGTACCTTTCCGATTTCCTTAGGGTTAAAGCCATCTTCAATGGTAGAAGTAGCCCCAGTATAAAGCGGAGCTAAAAGACAAGCAGTCCAAGCAAAGGAGTGAAAAAGCGGCAATACAGCTAAGTAATTGTCGTTTTCATCTACCTCAGCAAACCTGGTTACCGAGTCAGTATCAAAGAGTAGGTTTTCATGGGTAAGCATAGCTCCTTTGGGAAAGCCAGTGGTACCAGAGGTATACAAAATTGTACATACCTCCTGGTATTCAGGGGTTGTGAATTTTAAATCAGCATTTATTAGTTCGTTGGTAAACTCCTCGCTCAATACAATTACCATATCTTTAGGCAGTGGAAAACGGTCTTTAAGAGAAAGCCAAATTTTTTCTTGAATTGCTACAAACCTGGCCTGGGCATCCCCAAAAATATATTTTATTTCCTCCAGTGCTAAACCCATATTTACCGGAATAATAATACCACCGGCTTTTATTACCCCAAAATAATTAAAAATAAATTCTGGAGAATTTCCCGATACCAGAAGTACTTTATCTCCAGGCTTTAATCCTTTTTGCTGCCAAAAAGCAGCATACTTTTCAACAATAATTTCCAATTCCCGGTAAGTAAACTTCCGCCCATGGTATTTTAATGCCGGATGGTCGGGCCGAAAATTGTGCTTAAAGATTTCGTGTAAATACATGTCATTGCCTCCTCGATATTTAAATAATTTTTAGCCGAACTATGCTATCTCCTATAAATTTCGCCCCTAAAGCCACTAAAAAGATACCGCAGAAAAAAATTATTAGGAGATAAGTAGTTTGATTGATATGTCTTCGACCCCGGGCTAGTAAAAAAGATATAAAGCCATACCAGCTAAAATCTGCCAGTAAATGTCCCGCTAAAAAAGCTACAACCCCCAAAACCCCAACTGTAAGGGAATTGGTTAAATAACTAAGCCCAATAGTTACCCACCATAGAGACCAGTAGGGATTGGCCAAAGAGACTAAAGCACCATTAATAATAAGCCTACCCGGTCTTTGGGATAGCGAATCGCTCCCCTCCAGTGAAAGAGAAATTTTTTTTAACCCTGCTTCCCGGGCCATGGTAAAACCAAAATACATTAACGTGATTCCACCCAAAACTCCAATAGTGCCCGATACATACGAGTTAGCAAGAACTTTTCCAAATCCCAGGAGGATTACAACTACTAATACTATCTCTAATACTGCGTGTCCAAAAATTAAGAGCGGCCCCGCCCACACTCCTCGGCGTAAGCTTTCGTTAATGTTCAGGGTAAGAAGCGGACCAGGCATCATTGCCCCAGAAAAACCAACTATTAATGCTGTAAGAAACAACGCAAAGATCCCCACTTTTTCCCCCCTTTTAAATTTTTATATAATTATCTTATTAAAACTGGCCTTTTATCGTCAAATAATTTTTATATACGATTTGGGAAATTTAAGATAATTTTCCCAAGAAACAAAAAAACCTGCCTCACAGCAGGTTTTGATTTCAAGTGGTGCCGGGGACCGGAATCGAACCGGTACGGGCCTTTGAGGGCCCCCGGGATTTTAAGTCCCGTGCGTCTGCCAGTTCCGCCACCCCGGCGCATTTATTAAATTATAAACTCCTTGTTTTCATTGTGGAGGCGGCACCCGGATTCGAACCGGGGAATAAAGGTTTTGCAGACCTCTGCCTTACCACTTGGCTATGCCGCCAGGTTAGATAAATAATGGAGCGGAAGACGGGATTCGAACCCGCGACCCTCGCCTTGGCAAGGCGATGCTCTACCACTGAGCCACTTCCGCCCGTTTTAAAATGGTGCCACGGGACGGAATCGAACCGCCGACACGAGGATTTTCAGTCCTCTGCTCTACCGACTGAGCTACCGTGGCAAGCTTTATGGCGGAGCTGACGGGATTCGAACCCGCGGTCTCCTGCGTGACAGGCAGGCATGTTAGGCCTCTACACCACAGCTCCGCATCTTTCATCCACCTGTCGGCTCAACCGACATCTATTATGATACATGACATTTATTTAGAAGTCAACTACTTTTTTAGAGATTTTTATTTTTTTTATATTTTGATTTTACCTGCAAATATTAAAAGATAACAATGCTCGCCGTAAAATCTTTGCTGCCAGTAAAGATGTACGTTCTGACTGATCATAAACCGGTAATACTTCAACTAAATCCATACCAACAACATTTAAAGAACTTAATTTTACAATGGCTTCCATGATTTCCTTACTGCTTGCACCGCCAGGCTCAGGGGTACCAGTACCAGGAGCATAGGCCGGGTCCACTACGTCAATATCCAGGGATATAAACACCGGCTTATCTCCAATTTTTCTTAAAGCCACCTCTACCCCGGCCAGCACATCCTGGCCAAGATAATTTGATTTTGTAGTGATAAACTCTTTTTCTTCGTGGGTGCCAGAACGAATCCCAATATGATAGAGGTTTTGAGGCCCGATTATCTCGGAAACCCGGCGCATAACTGTAGCGTGGGAGAGTTTTTCCCCCAGATAACCATCCCGCAAATCCGCATGGGCATCAAAATGAATTACTGCTAAATCCCGGTACTTTTCTGCAAACTCAAGAATTACCGGATAAGTTACCAGATGTTCGCCGCCAATAATAAGTGGCATTTTATCATCTTTTAATACCGCTTTTGTCACTTCCCGGATGTTGGCAAAACTTTCTTCAATCCGTCCAAAGGTTAAGGCCACATCTCCTAAGTCATAGAAATTTACCTCATCTAAACTTTTCTCTAAATCCCAATCATATTCCTCTAGCCCAAAGGAAACTTGGCGAATATGCTGAGGAGCCATCCGGGTCCCAGGACGAAAACTTACGGTAAAATCCATGGGAATTCCAAATAAAACAAAGGCAGCACCTTCGTAATCATCGGAACTGCCCATAAAACCAGTAAACTTTTCAAGCGGAAGCATTATCTCACCTTCTATTTTATTATCTCAGCAATAAAGTTAGGCAGCATAAAAGCTCCAAAGTGAACATCAGCATTATAGTATTTATTTGTTGGGTCAACAAAAATTTTTTCCTTTGGAACAGTCAATGGATTGTACTTTTTTGAGCCCAAAGTAAAGGTCCAAACACCGCTGGGATAGGTAGGAACAGTAGCAAAATACAACTTGGTAATAGGGAAAAAGTTACCAATACGGGCATAGGAATTTTTAATAATATCCCGATTATAAAAGGGAGATTCGGTTTGGGCTACCATGATCCCATCATCTTTTAAGCACTCATACACATTTTTATAAAAATCTTCGCTAAAAAGCTCCACCGCTGGCCCTACCGGCTCGGTAGAATCAATAATAATAATATCGTATTCGCCTTTATGTTCCTGCACATGCTTTATACCATCTTCTACGCGTACCTCAACTTTGGGATTTCCCATCAGGGCCACAGCAATCTCCGGCAAATATTGTTTACTTACTTCGATTACCCTTTCGTCAATTTCCACTAAAACTGCTTTTTTAACTCTTGGATTTTTTACAATTTCCCGAATGGCACCCCCATCGCCACCGCCAATCACCATAACCTTTTCCGGATTGGGATGGGTATTTAACGCCACATGGGTAATCATTTCATGGTAGACAAACTCATCAACAACCGTAGTTTGAACCATACCATCTAAAACCAGCATCCGCCCAAACTGTAAAGTATCAATTACAGCCAGTTCCTGAAAAGGTGTTGTTTCCGTATGCAAAGTCCGAGAAATTTTACAGGTAATGCCAACATTAGGCGTTTGTTTTTCGGTATACCATAGTTCCATTATAATCCCCCTCTTTTAGTACCAAAGCGGAACAGCAGCAAAGGCACAGCCTATTTTTTCCACCCGGTGCTCACAAGCTTTGATAATAGTTTTATTTAAAGCAATACCCCGCATTTTAAAAGCTTCTTCTAACATCCGGGCAATGCGCTCTTCTGCCTCTTTAGCCGAACATTTACCAGAAAACTCCATAATAACCCCAAATTGATCTTTTTCTGAAATGCCAACGCCAACCGCAGCAGCAATTAACTCGCCCGGGGTATCGGAAATGATTGCCCCATAAGCAGTAGGTACCAGAGATCCTGGGGGTATAACAAGGTCATTATCCAGCTCGCAGTTGGGTGGCAGAATAGAAGAAACCCGCAGTAAGTTTACATTACCAATCCGGGCCTTTAATAGCGCATTATCAAAAGCAGTTAAGGCAGTTTCACCTTCCGCAGCAGCGGCAGTCACAAAATATTTCTTTGGTGTTGGTAACATGGTTTTTGCCTCCTTTAATGACTTTCCAAATTAAACAATGAATATTATAGCAAAAACCTGAAAAAAATAAACATATTTTATTGTTAATCTTAAAATTTTTTATTATCCAAGGGAAAACTCATAAATCCTCTCCCGGATAGCTACTAAGTGCATTTTTTCTTCCTCATGAATTTTGCCAATAGCCTCGTTTAATTTTTTATCCCGGGCAAGGTTATACAACTCTTGATAGTATAAAATTGCATCCTTTTCTGCTGGAGCAGCGAGCTCTAATTCTGCCCTGGCAAGTTTTACCTCTTTTTGATAAAAACTCATTCCTCTTGTCTCCATGTTTTGGGCGAGTTTTATAAATTCATTTAATTTTAGCCCTTATACCCCTTCTGTTTTCCCATTATTTTATCATAAAAAATTAAAGTACGGATAAGCTCTTCATGACTAAAACCCTGGGGAAAGTTCCCCCATTGTTCTCGGGTCCTGGGGTCGTAGTGTTCAGCCATAAGATGCAAAGGAGTTGTTGATTTAAGTGTTGTTTCTAAAAGTTTTGCTGCCTTTTTTAATTCCCCCATTCTCAAATACTGGCGAATCAACCAAAAAGTACAAAGATAAAAAGGTAATACCGCTCTTTCAAAACGTAAGATCGCTCCGTGAAAATTAAGTTTTTGCTCAATGTACTTTACAGTATTAACCATTCTTTCATCTTCAGCCGGTAATAGGTTAAACTCCGATAATGCTAAAACCGAACTATCCGCTGGAGCATCGGGAGCATAGTGCTGCAAAAAAGCTTGTTTTTCTTTGTTATATCCATAGGCTAAAAGATTTTCTTTTATTTGCCAGGCAGTTCTTAAATATTCCCTGGCCTTTGGATATTCTTTTAAGACGGAGGCAATTTTTGCCCCAGCAACCATACCTGCATAACACATAACTTTACCAAAAACCCACTGGCGTTTTTTATCCCGAAACTCCCAGATGCCGTGTTCCGGTTTATACCAGTTTTGGACAGTAAATTTTAAAGCTTTTTTTATTTTCGGATAGGCACTGGCTAAAAACTCCGTATCTCTGGTCATCAGCCAATGTTTCCACAAACCATAAACGATATTCCCTTCATTGTCGAGCTGAAGTTGTTCCGCCGCTTTATTACCAAAACGAATTGGTTTTTCACCTTCAGGTCCGGATAATTCTGGCATTAAAATTTCATAGGAACAATAACCATCAATAGTATACAAAGGATTTTCATAGTGGTCCGCTTTCTCTAAAAGCTTTAAAGAAAACTCGTAAAATTTCCTGGACTCCTCATGAAATCCCGCCAAATCAAAAGCATAAGCAGAGTAAAAACCATCTCTTAGCCAGCAAAACCGGTAATCCCAATTATCCTCTCCGTTAGGATACGCCGGAAAAGAGGCAGTAGGCGCCGCAACTATAGCACCGGTAGGCTCATAGGTTAAAAGTTTTAAAACCATAAGGCTTCGGTCATAAAACGCTTGCCAGGAAGGAGTGAGGTTTTTCAACTTCCTTTTTTGTAAAAACCAACGTTGCCAAAAACTTAGCACTTCAAAAAGCTCATCTTCGCTCAATGTAGCAAAAGCCTTAATTGCTTGTTCTAAATTATGCCCATAGCTTAATACAACCTGCATCCTATTGCTGGTAATTTTCCTAACATCTATAAAAACCCCTACGCCAGGGCCTTCTATCTGCCACTGCCGCTCGGTTTTTTTTACGCTAAACCTAAGATAATAAAATTGAGTTAATTCTACCCTAACTTCTACCTTTTCCACATCACCATAAATCTCTCGAACAAGAAGATTCTTTCCCCACGGCATATAATCAATAATTTTAAATTCCCCAAACTCTGAAACCATTGTGGTTTCTACCACAGCAGCCTCTTCCAAATATTTCTGTTCTTTAGTTTTAACCTTTTGCCCTAAATAAAGGGATAATCCTCCACCCACCTTTGGCGATAAGGCTTTTGCAAATACTGGTAAACCATCAAATTTTGGCAGGCAAAGCCAGCATATTCTGCATTCACTATCAATTAAAGCAGCTGTAATACCATTACCGACAATCGCCCAACCTTTTCTGTCCATAAGCCTCACCTAGCTTTCGAAAGCTCACCAGTAAATTAGTAATTGGAGTAAGCAAGAGATAAAAAGCAAACAAGATATAACTTTTGGGATTTATCTGCAGTGCTGCTCCTGATAAAATTGCTGCCATATTCCAGGGAATAAGTGGTGCTAATACCACAGCTGAATCAGCTAAAATTCTGGCCAGTTCATTAGCGGTGGCAACTCGCCTAAACTCTTCCCGCAATGTCATCCCTGGAATCATAATCGCCAAGGCCTGGGTACAGGTAACCATTAAAAGTAAAACCGCTAAAATCATTATGCCAAAGCTAAGGGAAAAATATGACTTGAAATACGATAAAGGTCTAATTAACAGGATGGTAAAAACTCCCGCATTATTTAAAATTCCCGACATTGCTGAAGCAAACAAAATAATTGTTACTAACGAAAGATACTTTACCACTCCACCTCCTGCCAAAAATGCCTTAACGCCAGAAACGTTATAACCATAAAAGGTTTGGAACAAAAGCTCTTGGAAGGTAATCTTTTGCCAAAGGGCACCAAAAAGGAAACTTATGATGATATTTAGAAAAAGGTTAATTTTAATTGAAACTTTCAGGAACGCTAAGACCAGAAATAAGAGAGGTAAACCCAACAGTATTGGATTTAAAATAAAATTGCTTTTAAGGAGCTTTAAATATGATGCAGTGGTTGCAGTTTCCTTGACAGGAATCATATGACCAAGAAGCAGATAAAGTAAAATTGACAGAATAAAAGGAAGGTAAGTAGTTTTTAACATCAGTTTTATATTATCCTCTATCTGGGTCCCTGTAATTTGAGCAGTTAAATGAAGGCTGGAAGATGCAGGAGATATTCGGTCACCAAAAAAAGCCCCCGCTACCACCGCTCCCGCAAGCATTTCCACAGGTAGGTTTAATCCCCGTCCAATTCCCATTAATACCACACCTAAAGTACTTATGGTACCAAGGGATGTTCCTAGAATTAACGATAAAATAACACTTAATAAAAAAGCTTCCACTAAAAAAAATTTTGGTTCCACCAATTTAAGGCCATAGTAAATCATGGTAGCAATTGTACCACCGGCCAACCAAAGAGCAATTAAAGCCCCAAGAAACGTAAAAATAATAATAATTGTCCAGACTGATTTTATCCCTTCTAACGCTGCTCGGTAGATAAAACGGTAATCATAACCATCAATTAAGGCAAAAATTACAGTCAAGAAAAAAGCCAATACCATCGGGTAAACAGGTGGTAGGTTAAAAACAGTTATAGCTAAGAACAAAGCAACAATAGTTATAAAAGGTGATAAAAAGGTAAATTTTGGTTTAATTGATGTATCCGTCATTTACTAATTGCTCCTTAATCTTTAATCCGTCAGTAAATTGAGTGAGAGAGAGATAAAAGTTTTCTGTCGTCGTAACAATTTTTAATCCTTCATATTTGCCTTCTTTTAATAATACTATATTTTTAATTTCCCTTTTAGGAAAAACTTTTTTTCCTTCCTGGCTTTGATAAACTAGAGTTTCGGGAGTTACTTCTAGAGTTACTAAAAGTTTTTTGAAGTTTTTCCGGGAAACAAACCAAACCGGAAGATTTATAATGTACAAACTAATAACAATAAGAATAAATGCAGTATTAGAGATTAAACCATTTTTTACCCCTTGAAAATATAAAACCCCGGCTAAAACTACAGGAGTACCAAATAAAAGTAGGAGCGAAGAAAAAAGATACTTATTTATTTTCTGTTGATTATCAAACTTCATCACCATCCTCCTTCACCCTCTTATAATATATCTTACTTCCCTGAGCATTCCAAGATCCAACGGCAATTTTACATGTTTAATAGTAGCATGGCCGACTCCTGCCGGCAAATTAAAGATAAAATAAACCACAGCCCTTACCACTGACCACATGATAAATTATAGCCTCCCACAAAATAAGGGAGGCTTAAATAAAGCAGCTAATAGCTAACATTTAAAGCTTTAATTAACATCGTAGCATAACTTCCCCGGGGCAAGAAGAATTTTAACTCTAATTTATGCTTTCCGTGATACAGTTCATCTTTTAAAAGGTTTCCTATGTAAAATCCTTCAGGAATGACCACCGCCGGTCTTAAAAACGATTTAAAGTAAACTTTACGGATTTTTCTTAAGTTAAAATCCCCACTTTTTAACCTTTCCCGTTCCAACACTTTTAAATACTCCCGACGCACTTCCTCGTTGGGGAAATGTACTTTTTGCGCTGCTGTTGGCAGCATTAAACTTTTGAGGTAATTAAAAGCCTTCCTCGGTAACGTCAAATAAAATAAATAGTCCTCAACCGCTCCGGGATAGGCTCTTAGCCCAATACCCTGGCTTATGAGTATTTCTTTTAATAAGTTATTATAAAGATAACCTTGATAGGCTGCAAAGTAAAGGGATAACTGTTCTTTTGGAATTAAATTTAAAGCTCCCGGAAAATTTTTCGGAGAACTCATCAAAAAACCAAAAATTTCTCGTTCAATCCGGGTTTTGGCTTCTTTCAAACACTCCTCCCAGTTACCCCAGTTAGCTGCAAAGAATTTTTTTCTTTCTTTTGCTTCCCTTGACTCTTCGGGATAAATTGAAGTTAAATAAATCTTCAAAGCCCCATTAAAATGGCCAAGCAAAAGTTTTTTGGCAAAAAAACCTTGCTCTTTATCGTAGCTACCAAAGCGCTGGTCATCAAAGTAATTGGGAAAACCATACTTTTTGACTTGCTCTGCCCTTTTTAATAGGTTGTTCCCTTCTTCTCCAGAAAGAGCCCGTAAAGTTATCTCAAAATGATTTCCCGCAATTAGTACCGGACTCAATGGGGTATTGAGATACCCTATATGAGTTAAGTTTAAGTTTTTCTCGCGGGTCGACAAATTTTTTGATGCTTGTACTGTTATGTACTGAAAAGTATGGCCATAGCGGTCTTTCTTGCCGCCATAACCAATTTCCGAAAGCTTTAACCCATTTTCTGCTGCTAACCTCTGTAAGGCATCTAGCGTATTCCAAAATCGTTTTTCCAATAGGTACAGCTTGAAGCTTCCTTCTTTTAAGATAGGTACAGTGATTTCCTCTTTGACAATAAAATCTTCAGGCTTAACTTTTAGCTTCATTAGATAACCTCCTGTCTTACATCTAATTTTATCATAACCAGACCAGATATATTTAAAAAATTGAAGTCCACAGCAAAAGCCCATTACAGATTACTATAATAAACGTTAAAAACCAGCTTAACATTAGTAAATATTTATTTGTAACATCTTTCAAAAACCAAAGTAACGCTACTAAAATAAAAGGCAAAACAAAACTTAGAACCACCTGACTTAAAAGCAAAAGTTCAATTTCCCCAAAGCCCTTTAAAAAGAAATACAAAGCCGGAATTATGATAATGCTTTTTCTCACAAGCACTGAAAGATTTACTGGTAAAAATTTTTCTAAAAGATTTTGTCCAGCAAGGGTACCCGTTAGGGAAGAACTAAGTCCGCAAAACACTAATGCCAGGCCAAAAACCAATGCCGCCCAACCGTTTAAGACCGGTTCAAGGGTATGATAGGTAGCCCGCAGTGAATCTACCGCAACTCCATGGTCATAAAACATATCTTTGGCCACAATGATCATCGCGGAATTAACTAAAAAAGCTAAATTTAAGGCAATAAGATTCTCTACAATAATTAAGGGAAACTCTTTAGTCGTAATAATCCTCTGTCGTAACTTTTCCGCCACTAAATCACTGTGTAAAAAAAGATTATGAGGCATTACTGTAGCCCCAAGCATCCCCAGAACAACCAAGAGAAAATTTGTATCCATCTTGAAAGTAAAGCCTAAAAAAAGACTACTGAATTCTGGTTTTAATATGATAAGCTCAAGTAAATAGCTAAGGCCTATTAACGCTAAAAATCCCATGATTAATAGCTCAACTTTACGCATCCCTTGTTTTTCATAAAAATAACCACAAATAACAAATAACGCAGCAATTAAAACGCTTTTTAAAAGGTCCAACCCAAATATTAAACTAAATCCCAATGCCGCCCCTACAAACTCTGCCACATCAGTAGCCATAGCTCCAATCACTGCTAATATTCCATAAACAGCGACCAGTGGTTTCGGTAATCTCTCCACAATATTTTCCGCAAGGCTTTTTCCAGTCTTTAATGTTAGGTAAGCAGCTAAGGACTGAAACAAAATAGCCAAAAAATTGCATAATAAGACAATGAATAACATAATAGAACCATAACGAGAACCACCGGCAAAATTTGCCGCCCAATTTCCCGGATCTATATAACCAATACTAACTAAAAATGCCGGTCCCATAAAAGCGGTAAATCTATAAAAAAAATTACCTCGGGCTTTTATTTCCAAAGCCATTAAACTCCCTCCAGTCGTTTACTATTTTATGACTGGGGGCTTAAAAAGGTTAAAGCCCGGATTTAACCGGGCTTAAAATTAACCTTTTACTTTTCTTTCCCCTTTCCATTCTAAGTTTCTTAAGACAAATTTTTGTATCTTACCTGTGGGGGTCTTGGGCAACGCGTTAACAAATTCAATTTTCTTTGGAATCTTAAATCCAGCCATTTTCTGGCGACAAAAAGCTATTAACTCTTCGGGAGTAACTTTAGCCCCTTCCCTTAAAACTACAAACGCCTTGGGTACCTCACCCCAGCGATCATCCGGTGAGGCAACCACCGCCACTTCATACACGTCAGGATGAGAATATAGAACATTTTCTACCTCCACCGAAGAAATATTTTCTCCACCAGAAATAATAATATCCTTTGAGCGATCCATAATTTCTATATACCCGTTAGGATGCATCACGGCTAAATCACCACTGTGAAACCAGCCTCCGGCAAAAGCCTTAGCAGTATCTTCTGGAGCTTTATAATATCCGGCCATTACGCCGTTTCCGCGCATAATAATTTCCCCCATGGTTTTACCATCAGCTGGAACATCATTCATTTCGGCATCCACCACTCTAACTTCACCGGTAGTCACCATAGGCACTCCCTGCCTTGCTTTGTAAACAGCCTTTTCCTCAGCGGAGAAGTTATCCCATTCCGGATGCCATTCACACACGGTAAAGGGTCCATAAACCTCGGTTAAACCATAAACGTGGACAACCTCCACCCCCAGACGTTCCATTTTACTAATAATTGTAGGTGATGGAGCTGCGCCTGCGATGAAGGACCGAACTGGATGGCTAAATTTCAACCCTTCCGCTTTTTGGGAAGCAGTCATGGCATTAAAAACTACCGGCGCACCACAGAAATTTGTTATTTTTTCTTTTTCAATAATCTCCAGGGCCTTCTCCGGCTCAAATTTTCTAAAACAATAATGAGTTGCGCCTACGGCAGTTACTGCCCAGGTAAAACACCAGCCATTACAGTGAAACATTGGTAAAATCCAGAGATATTTTGAATACTGATTTAATCCCATTTCGATTATTTCAGAAAGACTATTTAAATACGCTCCCCGATGGGTATACTGGACTCCCTTGGGAAATCCGGTAGTTCCAGAAGTATAATTTAAAGTAATAGGTTCAAACTCGTCTTCAATAGGTATTGGCAAATCCTGCGGGTCTCCCTCAGCCAAAAACTGCTCATAATCTATTGCATTAAGTTGTGTTTCTTTTGGAACCTGATTAATTATTACAACCTTTTCCACTGTTTCCAATTCATCATAAATGGGTTCAATTAAAGAAGCGAGTTCGGAATCAACAATTAAAATCTTACTTTCGGAATGATTTAAAATATAGAGGATTTCCTTGGAGGTAAGCCGAGTGTTAATACTAACCAGCACCGCCCGCGCTAGCGGTACCCCATAATGGCCTTCTAAAAAGGGGTGAATATTGGGAGCAAGATAAGCTACTTTATCCCCTTTGCCAATCCCGTATTTTTTTAAAGCAGAAGCTAAGCGATTAACTCTTTCATTAAACTCCCGATAAGTAAATTTTCTTTCCCCATCTACGACAGCAGTTTTTTCCGGGAAAACTAGAGTTGCTCTTTTTAAAAACCAAAGCGGTGTTAAAAGTTGACGATTAACTTCAATTGCCAAAATATCCCCTCCCATATTATTTTATAATATTTTTTATTTTTTGAATGTTTATATTATTCTATATTATTAATCTATTTGTCAATAGCTTACTTTAATGTATACAAAAATAACCGGTACATCCATACCGGTTAAAAAACAAGTCTTTTAAGCTTTTTCTTTGCTTCTTCCAAGCTCATCGGGATTCCCAACTTCTCCTCAAAATCTTCAAAAAGTTTTACCAGTATTGGCGCTTTTAAACCATTTTGTTCTAATAAGCGGCGATTGGTTAAAAGTCCTTTATCCCCCTCAGCCACTACCCGGCCGGAATTTAAAACCACCACATAATCGGCCCATTCAAGAGCCCAATCCAGGTCGTGAGTGCTTACAATTACAGTTTTTCCTTCTTCTTGCAACTTATTTAAAATAGCTGTAATTTCCTCCTGGCCCCTTGGGTCAAGATATGCCATAGGTTCGTCTAACACCACAATCGCCGGTTCCATAGCCAAAACTCCAGCAATTGCGGCCCGTTTCTTCTGGCCTAAACTCAAATGATGGGGCGGTCTTTCCCTTAATTCCCACATGTCTACCGCTTTTAATGCTTCCTCAACCCGTCTTAGGATTGCATTTTTCTCAAGTTCTAGGTTCTGGGGCCCAAACGCCACATCATCAAAAATGGTAGGAGCAAAAAGCTGGTCATCAGGATCCTGAAAAACAAGTCCCACGTTTTTTCGAATCTCCCGCATATTTTCCTCACCAATTACTTTTCCAAAGATCTTCACTTTCCCATGACTCGGGGTATGAAGACCATTTAAATGTAAAAGTAAAGTTGACTTACCCGCTCCATTGGGACCTAAAATGACCGTTTTTAAGCCTTTTGGAACTAAAAAAGATACTCCATCCAAAGCCCTATTCCCATCGGGATAAACAAACGATAAATTTTCTATTTCCACCGCAAGCTTCATCCTATCAACCTCCAAATTAGCTGCCAGGCAAGTCCCCTGTTTTCAAAATCAAGTAACGTTAAAACCCAAAACACCAGCAACAAAAAAAATACAAGATCCCTTTGCCCTATACTTTTTTCCTCAAGCACCGGCCACTGCCCGCGAAACCCCCGAGCCAGCATCGCCCGGTGTACCCGCTCACCCCGTAAGTAAGCCCGGTAAAAAAGCATCCCAACGGTTTGTCCTAAAACTTTAAAAGTTCTTTTATGCCATAAGCTTTTACCTTCTTGAAAAAGCCGCGCCTTCCTTGCGGTTTGGGCCTTTTTAAATTCCTCAGTAAATAAAGCTAAATAACGTAACATAAATTCGATAATACCGATAAACTCCTGGGGTAAACGTAAACGGAAAAGAGCCCAAAGAAAATCGCGAAAGCCAGTACTTCCAAGCATTAAAGAAATATACAGCCAGATAGCAATAAGTCTAAGTCCAATTACTGCCCCTTTTATAAGCCCCGCCTTGGAAAAGATAATAGGTCCCAAGGCAAAAGCCTGCTCCCCCGGAGTAACCAGCGGCAATATTACTATAAAAATTCCAGCAAAAACAAAAAAGTATAAAAATCTGCTAGCTAAAAAGCTTAATGGCAAACGGGCCAGAAGTACCAGTATAAATGCCAAGCATAAATTAAGGAAAAGTGGTATAAAATTTTTTAGCATACTACTTAAGATAATTAATAAAAAAAAGCCTAAAACCTTTACCCTTGGATCTAATTGGTTAAAAAAGCGGCTTTGCTTTTTGATATCTTCCAAGTGCCAGTGATTTTTGTTCATTTTGCACCCCTCTTCTATTATGGCAAAGAAAAGAAAAATAGCCAATAAACATTCTTGCTTATTGGCTAAAAATCTATCTAAAAATGCCAAGGTTTATTTATTGCCGAGCTTTTTCCCTATAAACCAGGCAAAACCAAAAGTCAGCAAAGTACCAAAAACCCCTGCTATTCCAGTGGCTAACTTTTCATTTTTAATGCCAGGAAAAACATAATTGGCAGCTGGCGAAACTAAAATCGTCTTACTTCTTTCTTCTAACCCAAAATCCTTTAAAACTCTATCTAAACCATCAGGATTAGCCGAGGCAAAGGGTGACAAAAGAAATGCCAGTAATAGAGCAGTTACCAAACCAATTAGTATCTTATTTTTCACTTACCACCGCCTCCTTTACCCCCTGAAAAAATCCTGCACCAAAAACTTTTTCCAGGTACGTTACCGCAATTAATGTAATAAAGGCTTCTCCTAAACCAATAAAAGCATGCCAGAAAAGTAAAGCGCTAGCTGCAACTTTAAAGGACAATAGACCAGATAACGCTATTTCTACGGATGCTGCAAAAGCTCCTGCTACCACCGAAAGCCAGCTTCCAGCAATTAACCCTATGGTTTTCCCAGTTTTTCCAGGAAATATTTTTTGCGTTAACTGGTAAACTAAATATCCTGTAAACACCCCTATTACCGCCATGTTAAAGACGTTAGCTCCCAATGCTGTAATTCCACCATCGGAGAAAAATACGGCCTGTACAAATAATACAGTAGTAAGCGCCAAAACGGCATTCCACGGGCCTAGCAAAGCTGATGCAAGCATACCACCCAGCAAATGTCCTGAGGTACCACCGATAATTGGAAAGTTTAGCATTTGGGCGGCAAAGATAAATGATGATACCACCCCCAGCATGGGGATTTGCCGTTCTCCCAGCTGCCCTTTACTTTTTTTCAGCGATAGCCCCACCATTCCCAGGGAAACACCTGCTGTTGTCACTAACACTTCAGTATTTAGTATTCCGTCAGCAATATGCATAAAATCCCCCTCCTTAAAAATATAAAAAGCCACAAAAACCGAGCTTCCTGCTCCCGGCCTTCATGGCTTTTTTCTCCTTTTATGAAACTGTCCCTTTTTACAGGCAATATCAGCACAAGGTTGAACCCTTCTGGGTTCGTTTTTCTGCTTATTAATTATTCTACATTTAATTCTTTATTCCTTCTTTAAATAAAAAAATATTTTTTCACATTAACGTTCCACTAACACCGCCATCCCCATACCACCCCCAACGCACAGGGTGGCAACTCCCCGCTTTAGATTTCGCCGCTTTAACTCGTAAAGCAAAGTTACAATAATCCTAGCCCCAGTAGCTCCCACCGGATGCCCAAGAGCAATCCCACTACCTTTTACATTCACTTTACTTCTATCCAACTCTAAAAGTTTTTCACAGGCCAAGTATTGGGCCGCAAACGCCTCATTTAGTTCAATTAAATCAATATCAGATAAACTAAGCCCGGTCTTCTTTAAAAGTTTTTGTACCGCCGGCACTGGACCATAACCCATTAACTCCGGTTCAACGCCCGCCCAGGCATAAGCCCGAATATAACCAAGGGGTTCTAAGCCATACTGTCTTGCTGTCTCCTCGCGCATCATTAATACGGCCGCAGCTCCATCGTTCAAACCCGAGGAGTTCCCCGCAGTAACTGTCCCATCTTGCACAAAAGCTGGCGGAAGAGCTGCTAACCTTTCTAAAGTTACATCCCGGCGGGGATGTTCATCGGTAGTTATACTGACTTTTTCCTTTTTACTTTTTGCTACTTCTACTGGAACAATTTCGTCGGAAAACCAGCCATTATCCATTGCTTCCACAGCAAGTTTATGGCTTCGATATGCAACTTCATCTTGTTCCTCCCTGGAAATATTATATTTACGGGCAAGATTTTCCGCTGTTACTCCCATTAAAATTTTATGTTGCGGGTCAGTCAAGAGCTCCCAAAGGGCATCAGTCATCTCCCCATGAGTAAGCCTTTGGCCCCAGCGGGCGGTTTTGAGAACAAAAGGAGCAGTACTCATACTTTCCACTCCACCGGCAATGATAATATCATTATCCCCTAAAGCCAGTTCCTGGTACGCCGAAACTATCGCTTGCATTCCAGAACTGCATTGCCTTTGTACCGTAAAACCAGTGGTAGTATGAGGAAGTCCAGCCATCAAAGCAGCAGTCCGCCCCAAATTTGGTTCATCGGTGTTCATAAGACAATTCCCGAGGATAACTTCATCAATTTTTTCCAAAGGAAAGGGTAACTCCTGAAGGAGAGCTTTAATTACCGCTGCCGCTAAATTCCCAGCAGAAACATTTTTAAATTGCCCCCCAAAACTCCCAATTGGCGTCCTTTTTGCCCGAACTATAACAACATCCCGCACTCCTCATCCCCCCAAAAATATTTTATCTTTTAATATGTTATCTAATTATTTTAAATATTGCAACGATTTACTTTAAAAAAAGAAGTAAAATATATCAATACACTTTATTTACTACCGCAGCAGGTATATCCACCCCGACCGGAGGTGTGGGTTGCTCCATTTGTAAACTACCATCCGGTTGCTTTATAACCGGTAAAAGGTAATATTGATAATGACTTCCAGCGGTTACACTACTATCAACAAAACTCCCCTCAGTTACTTCACCCAGCAAAAGTGTTGAACCATCTTCAGCTGTCCGATAAATTTGGTAAGTATAACCAGGCTTTGCCGGCCAGGATAAAACTACTCCTTTCCCGTCCACATATACTGCACTTAAACTGTCCTTTTTTGTTTCAGGTACTAGAGGTTCTTCGGGCGATAGGCTTTTGGGCTCTTTTCCTTTTGGAAATAACTCTTCCACCACTTGTCCCGGAGGAGTGAGCGGCCCCGCCAGTAAACCGGTTCTTGCATCAATACTGACTCGCACCAACTCTGCGGGCATTGGAAAAGATTTCTGCCCGTGAAGTTTTACGAAATACGACGCGATTTTTCGCAAAATTACTGCCGGATAAGAACCTCCGGTTATTCCGCGCAAATAGTGTTTTTGGTCCGTTTGATCATACCCCATCCAAATCGCCACAGCAATATCCGGTGTATACCCTACAATCCACGCATCTTTTGTTCCTTTTTGCCCAGGAGTTTTAAAAGGAACCTCAGTAGTCCCGGTCTTTGCCGCTAAAATACCCCCAAAATTAGCTTTTCTTGCCGTCCCTTGTTTAACAGTGTCAATTAACACATCTGTAATTAAATACGCTGTTTTAGCAGAAATAACTTTATTTTCTGTTAGGGTGCTTTTTCTGGGAATTTCTCGACCATCTTTCCCAATTATTTTAGTAATAATATGAGGGGTCATGTAACTCCCACCATTAGCAAAAACACTATAAGCAGCAGCCATCTGCAAAGGTGATACACCCTTTTCTAAGCCACCCAAAGCTAAGGAAAGATTGCGGTCTTTGGCGGTTAACTCAAAACCAAATTTCCGGGCATAATTAAAACCTGTGTTGATACCAATTTCATTTAAAAGCTTCACCGCCGGTACGTTGAGCGACTCCATTAAAGCCTTTCTGAGGGTAACTCTGCCATGGTAAGTACCGTCATAATTTTTCGGCTGATAATCGCCAAAAGTAACTGGCTCATCAACAATAAAATCGGATGGCAAATAGCCTTTTTCAAAGGCAGGAGCATAATCCACTATAGGCTTTATCGCAGACCCGGGTTGGCGGTACATCATAAAGCTTCGGTTAAAGCCGCCAAAACGTCCGTAATTCCTGCCGCCTATCAAAAAGATTATTCCGCCCGTTTGCGGATCTACCGCTGCCGCTGCCCCCTGAACCGGAACCTCATCTACCCCTGGGGGAAAGTTTTGACGGTTAGCAAAAACCTTTTCTGCATACAGCTGCATATCGCGATCAACAGTAGTATAAATCTTATACCCACCGGTATTTAACTCTTCCCGGGTAAGCCCAAAATCCTCTTCACTTTCTGCCAATATTTTATCAATTACAGCAGCATAATTTTTTCCTTGACTTTCAGCCTGGGGATTAAGTTTTATTACCTCTTCCTTGGCCGCCTGCGCCTGGGCTTTAGTAATATATCCCTGCTCCACCATTTTATCCAGCACCAGGTTCTTTCGGGAATTTGCCGCATCAAAATTAATGGTTGGAGCATAAAAATTCGGCCTTCTTGGTATCCCGGCAAGCAGCGCCGCTTCGCCTAAAGTAAGCTTAGTAGCAGATTTTCCAAAATAATTTCGGGCCGCCTCTTCAATCCCGTAGTTACCATTACCAAAGTAAATAACATTTAAGTACATTTCTAAGATTTCTTTTTTGGTATACACCCTTTCCAGTTGGATTGCCAACAAAGCCTCCCGGATTTTCCGGGTAAAGCTCTTTTCCTGAGTTAAATACACGTTGCGGACCAGCTGTTGGGTTATGGTACTAGCACCTTGAGCTAAATCTTTCTTAAGCAAATTTACAATTAAAGCTCGAAAAATACCAAAAATATCTATCCCAAAATGTTGATAAAACCGCGCATCTTCAATAGCGACAAAAGCTTGGGGAACATAAGCTGGAAGGTCGTCAATTTTTATATAGGTCCTTCGCTCGCTTCCAGAAATTTGCGTTAAGAGACGGCCCTTTTGATCATACACTAGTGAACTTTGGCGTAAATTATAAAGCTTATTAAAATCCTTTGCAGTTAGAGTAAAACTTGCACAGCCAGAAAGTACCGACAGGATAAAAATAATTAAAACAAAAAAGGATATTTTCTGGTATAACCGCTTTGACAAAGGGATCACCACCCCATCATTGTAAATCTCTTAGTAAATCTCTTATAATAATAACACATTTTACGACAAATTAAATCTTAATTTCCTAACCATCTTCTATATTGTAATTATTTCCGGTAAATATATTCTTGACACAATTCCCCGGGATATATATAATAAAACTTGCGAGTTACGTCGGAGTGGCGGAATCGGCAGACGCGCACGTTTGAGGGGCGTGTGGGAAACCGTGTGGGTTCAAGTCCCACCTCCGACACCAGATGAAAAGTAAACCCCGTAAACCTAAGGTTTACGGGGTCTTTGTTTTTTCCTACCCTTACATTTTTCCTCCGCTTATCATTAATAAGTTAGGATTTAACATTCCAAAAATCATAGCAATATGGGCTACTGCTAAAAATACGGCAACAAATACGGCATGTATGAACATTTTTTGTTCCGGGGTTTTATTCTTATAAATTACTCCAATTTCTAGTAAGGCCATTCCCATCAATGGTATTACTCCTGAAAGGTAAAATCCAACCGCTATAATATCTACTATGCCCCGCCAGCCACCACCAGTGGTTAAAGGAATTACTGCTTTAAAAAATAAATAAATAAATACTCCCAAAAAATAAAAACCGCCGATAATTCCCGCAAATTTGTTTAATTTTCGAAGCCCACTGCTAACATCCCTATTAAATAAAATAAAAAGTTCAGTAATTGCCACCGTTTCCGCCAAAATAACTGGTATGGCCATAAAAACAATTAAATTCCACGGCTGATTAGTAGCTAAAAGTTCCATGTAATGAGTCATACTCATCGCTCACACCTCCTTCTATTACATTATGTAGTACCATGTAAATCTTACAAAAGATTTATTACAATTTTGTTAACAAAAATCTACAAATTTATAAAATAATAAACCGATGATCATAACCATCGGTTGGTAATTAAAATAATTTTACTAATGGTTCAAAGCATAATGGTGAATCGTTTTGAGGGGAATTCACCAAAGGGGTAACTTCATACATATCCATTTCTACCTCAGGATATGGAACTAAGAAACTTTTTAGTAAGTTGAAGTCAGAAATAGTAGAGTCAAGCCACAGTGAAATAATATCATCTTTTAAAATCACCGGCATCCGTTCATGGACCCGGGCAACTAAAGCATTTGCCATTGTCGTGATAATAGTACAGGAGTAGACATTCCTTCCCTCGGGTGAACGCCATAGATCATAAAGCCCGGCAAAAGCAAAAGGCCTTTTGTCTTTTAAAATAATGCGGTAAGGTATTTTTTTTCTACCTCTTTTTTCCCATTCATAAAAGCCATCGGCAAGGATAAGACACCGCTTCTTATTTAAGAGATTTTTAAAACTTGGCTTTTGGTCAATTGTCTCCGCTCGGGCATTAATCATTTTATTGCCAATTGCCGGGTCTTTTGCCCAGGACGGAATTAATCCCCAGCGGAATAATTTCAGGCGGCGACCATTATCCCAGAGGACTACCGGTACGTCCTGGGTAGGTGCGATATTATAACGGGGTTTTAGAGGAAAATCGATAGGTTCTAAATCAAAAAGCTTTTCTAAAACCGTAAAATCTTCTGCCATGGAAAATCGTCCGCACATAATACCACCTTGACAAATTTTTATTAAATACGATAATAAATTAAAAATACCAAAAGGAGCAGTAAAATGAAATATCTTATCTTAATAATTTTGTGGCTAGTATTTTGCTTTCTTCATAGTTTCTTAATTCATCCACCGGTAGAAAATTTCTTAAAAAACAAGTTTTTTCCCGAAAACTCTTATCGGATTTTTTATAATCTAATTTCCATTTTTAGTTTTGCCATAGCCTATCTATACTTAAAGATCAACTTTCCCGAACCAAAACTTATTTCCATTCCTTTTTGGCTAAGTGCAATTTTTGTTGTAAGCGGAGTTTTTCTTACCCTCTGGAGTTTTTCCTATTATGACCTGAAAGAATTTTTAGGCTTTACTTCAAAAAATACTATAAACTTTGTACGAAAGGGACCTTTAAAATATCTTCGCCACCCGTTATACTTAGCAGCTCTCCTTTTAATTTGGAGTGCAAGCTTTAATCTTCCAAGGCTTTTAGTAAATATTATCTTAAGCGGATATATTTTTCTAGGTATTAAATTAGAGGAAAGAAAGTTAATCAATATCTTCGGTGAAGAATACGAAAACTATAAAAAAGAGGTACCGGCATTATTTCCGCTACCTCGTCGTATTTTTCGCAAGTAAGTTTTCCCGGTCTATATTTAAAAGTGCTTCCACCACTACAGGATCAAACTGGGTACCGGCATTACTTATAATTTCTCCTATTGCCTCATCTACCGACCGCCCCCGGCGGTAAGGACGGTCTGCTATCATTGCTTCTAAAGCATCCGCTACCGCGCATATCCGGGCCAAAAGCGGTATCTCCTCTCCTTTTAAGCCAAATGGATAACCACTGCCGTCATATTTTTCTTGGTGATATAATGCTACTTTGGCTGCTTCTTTTAAGTAGTCTATATCCTTTAATATTTCGTAGCCCAGCTGGGGATGCTGCTTGATAACTTCATATTCCTCCGAAGTCAAAGGACCAGGTTTTAAAAGTATTTGGTCGCTAATCCCAAGCTTTCCTATATCATGTAAAAGTGTACCCCAGTTTAACACTTCCATATCTTTTTCCGAAAGCCCCATTTCTTGGCCAAGAGCCATGGCAATCCGGTTTACTTCCAAAGAATGTTGCGCCGTCTTGCTCTCCCTTTTTTCCAAAGCCTTAAAGAAGGCCCGGATGGTATCTTCATAAGCTTTTTTCAATTTTTCATTGGCAAGCCTAAGCTCAGAGGTTGCTTTATGTACCTGATGTCGTAAATAAATAACCATCAGCCAAGCGGTAAGTATAAGAAATAATGCAATACCTAAAATATTTCTAAAGTAGTATAGATGATTATTACGATTTAAAAAACTCTGCCAAAAATAATTTTCCCCAAACCATTCATCCTGAAGTTTTTTAAGTTCTCCTGAGAGCGTTATAGCTTTAATTCCTGAATTTAGCTTTGCTAAAACCTCTTTATTTCCTTTTTGTACAGCAAAACAATAGCTGGTAGTTAGAAGCGGCTTTCCTATCGACTTAATTTGCCTATTCATTCCATATTTATTTATCCAGTAATACCCTGTAAAATAATTGCCCACAACGGCATCAACTTTCCCTTTTTTTAAATCCTCAAGGGCTTCAAGCTGGTTATTATAATAATAAAGATTTATTGCTGGGTAATTTTCCTTTAAATATTCTTCTGCCAGATCCCCCCGCTGAACACCAACTCTCCGATCTCTAAGGTCTCCCGGACCGCGGATAAAAAAGTTGTTTTGCAGGACAAAGATAACCAGGTGATTTTCAAGGTAAGGTTCCGAGAAATCAAAATACACTTCCCGTTCCGGAGTTTTATTGACCCCAATTAACACATCGGCTTTGCCATTCATTACCTCTATTTTGGCTTCATCCCAAAGCTTAAGATTAATAGTAAACGTAAGCTTTGTTTTTGCCTCAATAAGTTTTAAAACCTCAATATCATACCCATCGGGGTTCCCTTCTTGATTTAAAAAGACTAGGGGCGGATAATTGTTATCGCCAACAGCAGTATAAGCTTTTGCTAAATTTGGAGATAAAGTTATTAAACAAAAAGCTAGAAATAAAATTCTCAATACTTTCCACTGCAAAGCCTGTCCCTCGTTTCCTGTGAGTTTACAAAAAATTTTACAATATTTATCTTGCTTCTACAAGAAAAGCAGGCTATCGCCTGCTTTTAAACTTTTTTGGGACGCCCACGACGTTTGCCGGTCATTTTGGTATTGGACTCTTTTTTACTTTTACTATCAAGTGTTTCCAGGCTTTCTTTAATCTCTTTTAAGCTTGCTTGGAGCTTAAAAAGCTGTTTTTCAGTTTTCTTTAACTGATTTTTTAAAAGATTATACTGCTTTTTTGATAATAAAACTTTCTGTTCAGGTCTTCCCGGAGAACGTTTGCCAGCAAATTTATTAAAATCCACATCGAGTTGTAATAAGCTAATAGTATTGGGATCCCGACGGTTTTTCCCTTTTTTAATTTTTATAACCCCATTTTCCGCTAATTTTTGAATTGCAGACCAGATATTAGGCCTTTGATATTTATATTCCCTACCTTCTGCTGCAATTTTTTTGTTTATTAATTCGGTTATTTGTTCTAACGTCATTTTTATAGATTGTTCGGGAGCTTCTTTTAGTAATTCAATAATATAATGCTTGGCCGTTTTTTTATTTATATTGTTAGTATTTTGAGTGCTATTTCTATTTTCTATAGTATCAGTAATATTAATATCTTCATTCTCATCGGAAATCTTTGTATCCTTTTTACGAACCATTTTCTTCACCTCTTTCGTTTTTTATTATAATTATATTATCATTAATTAAAAAAAATTTTAAGTAGCAAATATAAGTTTTTTAGAAAATTTTTAAACTTTTATGTAAACTTTTTTTGTTATTTTAGTTGACAATTATTTGTAGATCCGGTATCTTAAAAGAAAAGTTAACTTAGGAGGTGTTTAGGTTGACAATTAAAACATCCATTAACGCTGCCCTGTTAGCAGCGGTCACTGCTATCTTGGCTCAAATCGCCATTCCACTACCCGGGGGAGTACCTTTTACTTTACAGGTCTTTGCTGTTTTTGTTGGCATATTACTTTTTGGTAAGAAATCTTTTTGGGGAATGCTAGTATATTTGATTTTAGGAGCCATTGGCCTACCCGTCTTTGCCCAGGCCCATAGTGGCATCGGAACAATCCTAGGACCCACCGGAGGTTATTTAATAGGGTTTCTTATAAGCGGATTTATCGGTGGTTTAATAGTTGAAATTAGCAACTTTAAACTTTGGGGCATGATCACAGCAATAGTTGTTTCCCTCTTAATTATTTATACCCTTGGAGTAGCCCAACTTGCTTTTGTCCTTAAGCTACCATTAAATAAAGCAATTGCCGCCGGAATACTACCTTTTATTCCTCTAGATATTCTAAAAGGGGTTTTTGCCATCCTCTTGGTAAAGCCTGTACAAAAAGCCCTTAATTCGGCAGGGATTCAAATTAATGTTTAATCTTAGGCCTCATCATTTGTTATGTTTCTTAGGTTTTCGAGGTCTGGGCTACAATGATGCCTTTACCCAAAACTTTGCCAACATTCGCGAAAATATTCTTTCTAAACCAGGGTTAACTTTAACTTTAGAATCCCTTCCCGATGCCATCTGTCAGCAATGCCCAGAACTTACAGAAGGCTTTTGTAAAAACGAGGAGATGGTAGTATTAAAAGATAATTTTCTGTTAAACTTTTTGGAAGATAGGAAAATAACCGTTGAACTGGCGTATCAAAAATTAAAAGCCCTGGAAGAGAGTAAATTTATCACCCTCTGCCAGGACTGTAGGTGGTATCCCCTCGGTTTTTGTCTTGAAGGTTTTCGAAAGTTAAAGTCCACCCCTTTATTTCCATAAGCCCCGGGAATTTTCCCGGGCTTCTTTTTGAAATTTGACAAAAAGCTTGGAGTATTTTACATTTGGGGGAACAGTCATCACCTGCGCATACCCTTCTAATAACAGCCAGGCATTAAACATTTTAGCCCGAATTTCCCCTTCGCTGACTTTTTCAGGTTTTTCTAACCAGACATAGGCTAAATCTCGACCGTATTTATCTTGTTTCCCCACATCATACTCTAAAAAAACACGCCGTCCCGGGTAGAGAACCTTTTTTGTATATTTATATGCTTCTTTCCCATAAGGCTGCTCTTTAATTCCCAGCTCTGGATGGGAAAGTTCTGGCGTATTTACCCCAATCAATCTTATATTAACCTTTTTCCCGGAAGAAAACCTAACTTTAATTGTATCTCCATCAATAACCTTTACTATTTTAGCCTGAATAAAATTCGCCGAAGCATCAACAGCCCCAGTGCAGCCTTGAATTATAACAGCAAAAATTAAAAGTACAAACCAAAGCGCCCTAACTTTTCTCCTGTTCATAACCTTCCCCTTCTTCAATAATTCTGGTGCTGAAATTCCCATAAATCACCTTTTGACCATCCGCGGTAAAATACCTGGATAACGCCCAAAAAGCCTTTCTGGTAAATTTCACCGGTAGATTATTAACGATAGTATAGGGAATCTTACTTTTAAAATAAACTGGTCCATCCATGGGAAAAGACAATCCACCTTTTATTTTTAGATACAGCCAATCATCTTTTGCCATAATCCCTTCGGCAATATACGGTGCATCTTCAACGGAAATCTCTTTTTCTTCGCCGTTATGGACCAGATAATAACTTCCATTTTTATAGGTTAAACTTTTAAAAAATAACTCAATTACCTTTTCGTTAATTAAAAGTCGTCCGTCGTAATACCAATTACCCTCTTTGTCCAAAAAAATTTTAATGGTTATCATCCCCCATTAGTACAAAAAGCGGTACATTTTATAATTCCATAAAACTTTTTTTACAAAAGCTTTCGTTTCTTTAAAAGGATAAAGGTTGGGGTTACTGGCTATGTTTTTTTCCCGCCAGATATCCACATTGGCAATTCCCGCATTGTATGCCCCCAAAGCCAGCTCTAAGTTATCATACCGGTCAATTAAATATTTTAAATAATAGCTTCCTAATATCAAATTTTTTTCCGGGTTAAAAAGTTCTTCTGATCTGGAAAAAGGTTCATTTATCTCCTTTGCCAGCCAAAAAGCAGTCTTTGGCATGATTTGCATAAGTCCTAAGGCACCTTTCGCCGAAACAGCTTTGGGGTTAAAATTACTTTCCGCTTTAACAACTGCCGCAACTAAAAGCGGGTCAACTCCGGCAAACGTTGCCGCATCATAAATATTTTCCCGGTATTTAATGGGATACAAGACCTTACCCCAAAAAGGAAAAAGTAAAATTCCCATAATTAAAATAATAAGGAAGGCGGTAAAGCCATTTATTTTTTTGGTCAATCCTTTCACTTCCATTCTTGCAAAATAGCTATAATTTGCTCCCGGGTTTTCTCAAGGCTGCCGCTATTATCGATAACTACGTCCGCAAGCCTTGCTTTTTCGTCCAAAGGCATTTGGGACCGTATCCTTTTTATTGCTTCCTCGCGCGTAAAACCGTTTCGGGTCATTAATCTTTTTATTTGCTCTTCCTCTGGAACATATACCACCCAAATTATATCCACCAAGTCCTGCATTTGAGCCTCAAAAAGTAAAGGAATATCCAGGACTATCCGGTCAATCCCTGCTTCCTTGAGTTGGTTCAGTTGACTCCTAATCTCCTTACCTACCTCCGGATGGGTCAACCGGTTTAATAGAGCTAATTTTTCCGGGTCAGAAAAAACTATTTTTCCAAGTTTTATCCGGTCAATTTGTCCATCCTCTTTTAAAATCTCCCGCCCAAAGTTTGCAATAACTTTTTGATAGGCAGGCTTGCCCGGGTTTAATATTTCCCGGGCAATTTGATCGGCATCAATTATTATAAAGCCGTGCTCCTCTAAAAGTTTAGAAACAGTGCTTTTCCCCGAAGCAATCCCTCCGGTAAGGCCTATTACCGGCATTAAAACACCCCTTATCTTAAAATATGCGGGAAATCCCCAGATATATTAAAACCAGTGAAGCTAAATACCGAGAATTATTGCGAATAAAACTTACCTTTCCGTTTTGCTTACCAAGAAAAAGTCCCAAAGCTAAAAGGCAAAATTTTACCAGCCCAACGTTAGCCATTGTGAGTAAAATAGGGTAACCGGAAAGGCTTAAACCAATTCCCGCCCCAAACGCATCTAATGCCAGGGCAATTCCCAGTAATATTGCCTCTTTATAAGATAAAACTCCCGAATCATCCCGGTCGGCTAGCTGGGGCGCTCTTAAAATTTGGAAAATTAGCCCAAAAATTTTAAAGCTTAACACCACTTTCGGCTGGGTAGAATCCTTCTTTATTTCACTCCCACCGGCAAAAAATACATATATTCCAATCGCCACCAGTAAAAATGCCCCTAGATACCGGGTGAAACTTTCCGGAATAAATATATTGATAAATTTACCCAAAAGCATAGCAAAGCCAATGGTGAAGGCAGAAGTTACACTAACCACCACCACCGATGTTACTGGTACCCTAAGACCTCTTAACCCATACGCTAATCCTGCTCCAAACCCGTCCAAACTAAGCGCTAGCGAAAACAAAAGTAAAGTAAGTTCCATTTTGGCACCTCCCCGTCTTTTCTAAATTATTTTATGACGGCTTTGAAGGTGCCTGTCCTAATTTATTTCTGGCAGTTTGGACAATAATGGGTACTCCGCCCGGCATGTCTTTCCCTGATTATTAAATTGCCGCAGCGAACACAAGTAAAACCCTCTTTCCCGTAAACTTTTAAAAAGTGCTGAAAACCGCCCTGACGGTTTTCCGAATCCACATAATCCCGAATGGAAGTTCCCCGGTGTTCTATCCCAAGGGTCAAAACCTTGCGAATAGCTTTAAATAATTTTTCCCCTTCGTAATCCTTTAACGTGGCTGCAAGCCTCTTCGGAGAAAGCCCCGCTTCAAACAAGATTTCGTCAGCGTAAATATTACCAATGCCTGCAATAATTTTTTGGTCTAATAAAAAGGCTTTAAGATTTTTCTTAGACGCCTTTAGCTTGGTTCTTAAATAATCAATGGTAAAATCCTCTTCCAAAGGCTCCGGTCCTACTTCAGGCATTGCAAAAGAAAAACCACCAAACTGCCGGACATCGTTATAATGCAGCTCAACATCCCCCAAGTCAAAGACCGCATGGGTATGCTTATCTTTAAGACAACCCTTAGACAATACTAAAAGTTTCCCGGTCATCCTCAAATGAACCGTTAATGTCTCCTTGCTGGAAAGACCTATTAAAAGATACTTACCTCGGCGCTCGAGGGAAATAATTTTTTTCCCTGCTACGCGACGGGTAAATTCTTCCACCGTCATGTTTTTAACAACCTTTGGCAGGTAAACTACAACCCCATGGATTATTTTGCCTAAAATTTTGGGAATAAGACTCCTTTTTATCGTTTCTACTTCTGGTAGTTCTGGCATTTAAATCTCTCCTTATTTAGCTTCATACCAGTTTTTCCCCATGCCAACTTCAGCAATCAGGGGAACTTTTAGTTCCACCACTGATTCCATAACCTTTTTTACCAGGGATTTTACTTCCTCCACTTCCTCTGCCGGTACCTCTAAAACAAGTTCGTCGTGCACCGAAAGTAACAACCGGGATTTTAACCCCTTCCGTAAAAGCTCTCTCTCCATGTTAATCATTGCAAGTTTAATTATATCAGCCGCAGTACCCTGGAGCGGCGTATTCATGGCAGTCCGCTCACCAAAGCTCTGTACTGTACGATTTTTAGCGGTTAACTCCGGAATATACCGCCTTCGTCCAAATAAAGTGGTCACATACCCCTTTTCTCTAGCAGTCCGAATAAGCCCATCTAAATACTCCCGAACCTTTGGATAGTTGGCAAAATAGTTTTTAATGTATTTCCCGGCAACCTCCCGGGGAATTTTTAAATCCCTGCCAAGCCCAAAGTCACTAATTCCGTATACAATACCAAAATTTACCGATTTAGCATGAGACCGCATTTCTAAAGATACTTCCTCTAAAGGTACCCCAAACACTTCCGCGGCAGTTTTCCGATGAATATCTTCTCCTTTTTGGTACGCTTCGATTAACTTTGGTTCTTCGGAAAAGTGAGCAAGTAACCTTAGCTCAATTTGTGAATAATCCGCCGAGATTATATAATCATAACCCGTAGAAGGAATAAACATTTTGCGCAATTTACGCCCAAGCTCGAGCCGCACAGGGATATTTTGGAGATTGGGCTCCGAGGAGGCCAGACGTCCGGTTAAAGTGCCTGTTTGATTAAAAGTAGTATGAAGTTTACCGGTGTACTCATTGATTAAAGGCATTAAACCATCGGTATAGGTAGACTTTAACTTCATAAGCTGCCGGTAATTTAATATTTTCCCTACAATTTCATGATACGCAAAAAGCTCTTCTAATACTTCCGCATCGGTAGAGTAGCCGGTTTTCGTCTTCTTAATTACGGGGAGACCTAATTTTTCAAAGAGGATAACCCCTAATTGCTTGGGCGAGTTTAAATTAAACTCTTCTCCCGCCAGGGAATAGATTTCCCGGGTTAACGCTTCCATTTGCTCCCCAAGCTCTAACGACATCTCTTTTAAAGCTTCCCGATCCACCTGAATGCCGGTAAACTCCATCCGGGCTAGGACCGGAGTTAAAGGAAGTTCAATTTCTTGATATAACTTTTCCTGCTGCTGTTCCCGTATTTTCGCCAGCATTTCTTTTTTTAGATAAAATAAACCTCTAATGTTTAAAAAAAGGTCGTCATACACCGGTAAATTATATTTTATATACAGTCCGTTAAGCCCCGGATTTTGGTCGGCAGGATTTAATACATACGCTGCAATTCTTGCATCAAAATTCACTTTAGGAAAAGAAATACCTTTTTCCAGACAAAAGCGGTAAATTCCTTTGGCATCATCGGTTATGATTTCTTTTCCCCGGAAGATTTCTTGCAAATCAACCAATTGGTCTAAAGAGTAAAAACTTGTCTTTTCTCCATCATCAACATAAAATCCATCATTAAAGACCACAACTACTTGGCCTTCAGCCTTTATAATTTCAATATTCACCGTCTCTTTGCTTTCTTGGTATTCTTTTTTTACTTTGGGTTCTACCTCTTTTAAGAAGCTTTTAAACTCTAAACGGGTAAAAAGTTTAGCCGCTTCTTCATAATCTGGTTCTTTGACTTTTAAATCCTCCAAGGAAATTTCTAACGGTATCTCCCGCAGAATTGTAGCTAATTCTTTAGAAATTTTTGCTAAATTTTCGTGTTCGGTAAGCTTTTCTTTTAATTTGGGTTTCAACTCCTCTTTATGGGTCAAAACTTCTTCTAATGAACCATAAGTTTTGATTAAATCCAAAGCGGTCTTCTCACCAATTCCAGGAACTCCCGGTATATTATCCGAAGGGTCTCCCATTAAGCCTTTAACATCAATAAGCTGGATCGGTTTTAAGCCATAGTTTTCTTGCACTTTAGCTAAATCCATTTTGACAAGATCGGTTATCCCTTTCTTCGTAAGGTAAACTGCCACTTTTTCCTCTACCAATTGTAACATATCCCGGTCAGCCGTATAGATTTTTACCTCATGGCCATGGTTCACAAAAACCTTTGATAAATGGCCGATAATATCATCAGCTTCGTACCCCATAAGCTCTATATAGGGAATATTTAAAACCTTTAATACCTCCCGCACCAGGGCAAATTGAGGTACCAGTTCCTCGGGAGCTTCCTTACGGTGTCCTTTATAAGCTGAAAACTGGTCGCTGCGGAAAGTCTTCCGGCTAACATCAAAGGCCACCGCGAGATAATCGGGATTTTCGTCTTTTATGACTTTAAAAAGCATGGTTAAAAACCCGTAAACCGCCCCGGTAGGCTCACCTTTGGAAGTTTTTAGGGGCGGCAGGGCAAAAAAGGCTCTATGTAATAAACTATTTCCATCAACCAAAACTACTTTTCCCATGATAACCTCCAAAATATTTATTTAAGTTTATTGTACCAAATAAATTCTCAAGGAAAAAGAAAAAACACATAGAGGCAACAGGAGTTACTCCTACGCCTATAATTATCGTTGGGGCGGTTCCTGCCGGGGCTTACAACAAAAAAGCCGCCATTTACCGGCAGCTTATATATTTTTATTATTTTTGTTTTTTCTTTAAACCGAAAGGTGCCACAAGTAACAGTAAAATTATATAGGGCAGTAAGTAAATTACCAGGAAAAATAGTTTTATTAATATGGTAAAAAAGTTATTAAAAGCTTTTATGAACTGATCTTTTATCTTTTTCCCCAGGTTCTTAAAACTTGAATCCTCACCAATCTGTGCTTCCTTTTCTTTTACTACTATTAAATTTAAGGTCGAATACGAAACATCTTGTTTTAAGTCTTCAAGAGAAGCTTTGGTAATCTCCAGTTCTTCGGTAAACCGATTTAGCTCCGCTCTTACTGCCATGATTTCTTCAATTTTCTTAGCTTTGGCAAGTAAGGCCCTTACCGCTGTTATCTCTGACTCCAAATTTTTAATCCTAATTTCCATATCGCGATAAGCTTTAGTCACATCTTCAGTATTTTCACTATAACTTTCAAACTCTCCTTGTTTTTTTAAAACTTCAATAAAACCGGCAAGCTTATCCGCTGGAATCATTAAAGTAAGTTCCCGGCTTTCTTTGTCTTCCCGGGAAAAACGTACATATCCCTCAACTCCTTTTACTTGCTGGCTGAGCCACCGGTCAAAATCCTCAAGCTTTTGAAATTCTAACAAAAATGTTTTACCTTCGAGAGCTAAACTTTAAAATTTTTGCCCGGGTAATCGTTTGGCTGCCGTATTTTTGATTAATAAAATCAATAGCCGGGTAAAGACTTTCCCGCCGCACATCCTCTCCAAAAAAAGAAATTTGCCTTCCCCTTTCGGTAGGAATTAAAGGTGTTGCTGTAACTCCAATTAACCGTACTGGCAGCTCCCCGTGATAATTTTCTAAAAAAAGCCTTTTAGCCTCCCGGTATATTACCTCATCCATCCAGGTAGGCTCCAACAGCATCGTATGCCGGGTATAGGTTATAAAACTTGAAAGGCGAATTTTAATGCTGACACCCCCAGCATAAAATCCTTCCCGCCGAAGCCCCCGGCCCACCGCCATAGTGAGCCCTAAAAGCTTTCCTAAAAGATAATCTACATCGCTACTGTCTTTTTGAAAGGTAATTTCTTTCCCTAAAGATTTCGGTATGCGCTCCGGAATTACCTCCCGAAAATCAATCCCCCGGGACAAGTAATACAAATTTTGCCCCAGAATCCCGAATCTTTTTCGCAAAAAAAACTCAGGAAGCTCCCAGAAATCCTGAACCGTTTTTATTCCCATGTCATTTAGCCGCTCTTTCATCTTTTCCCCCACTCCCCAGAGCATCTCTACCGGTAGTGGCGCTAAAAAATCAAGCACCACATCTTCGCTAACCTCACAAAAGCCATCGGGCTTGTTTACTTCAGAGGCCAACTTGGCTAAAAATTTATTAGGCGCAACCCCTACCGACGCTGTAAGAGCCGTTTCCTCAAATATTCGCTTTTTTATTTTTTTGCCGATTTCGACTCCCGTTCCAAAAAGCCTTTGACTCCCGGTAACATCAAGATACGCTTCATCTAAAGATACCGGTTCAACTAAAGGAGTATATTCGTAAAAAATTTTAAAAATTTTCTCTGATACTTCCTGATACTTTTTATGGTTTCCCGGGATAAACACGCCATGGGGACAAAGTTTAGCGGCTTCCCACAAAGACATTGCCGACCTTACCCCGTATTTCCGGGCTTCATAAGAAGCCGCCGCCACTACTCCCCGCTCCCCCGGAACTCCTCCCACAATCACCGGTTTACCCCGAAGCTCTGGATTATCCCGCTGCTCCACCGACGCAAAAAAAGCATCCATATCTACATGGATAATCACCTTCTCCACTTTAATCCCTCCGTTAGAACATTTGTTCGATTTTATTATAAAAAAAATTTCGGGTAAACACAACTTTCCCGGAAATAATATTTTTCCTGTTGCAAATTTAAAAAAACTTTACTATAATAATCTTTGCAGAATTTCTAAACCGTGCCGAGATGGTGGAACTGGCAGACGCGCCGGACTCAAAATCCGGTGGGGTAACACCCGTGCGGGTTCGACTCCCGCTCTCGGCACCATATATTATATATAGTATTTTTATGTCTTTTTATAATAATATTAGCATATAAAAATCCGAGGTATACAAGTACCTCGGATTTTCACTTATTTAATACTTATTTAATAAATTTATTTGTCAAGGGGGACAAACAATATGAAAAATAAGCCAGTTGATTTGAATGATCCTTTTAACCTGGTGGTTAAAGAAGTAGAAGTAGCTTATACCCCCGATGAATTAGGGGACAGCGATACAGAAATAAGAAATTTTATATTTATTGCTCCTTACAATCCTGATAGCTTTTCCGATATAGTAGATCTTTTGACCGAACTCGAAAGTTTAGGGATAGAAAAAGAAATGATTGAGCTTATGACCGCCAAAATCACCTACTACGAAAACCGCGATGGCTTTTTGTGTAAAGTGACTAAAGAACTACTCCATCACGGTGATGAAGAAGTCTTTGAAATAATCCTTGATAAAGAACTTAAAAACTATAAAAATTATATAAGAGAAATTATTGATAATGTTGAAAAAGATTCTAAAAAAGAGTAACAAAATTACTCAGCTAAAGCAAGGGCTAATTCCTTTTTAATAACCTTAATTTCCATTTCATGAATTCCTGTAATCTCGGCTAAAGCAAAGAAATTCTTTTGATTTTGTTTAACATCCTGAGAAATATTTTTTACCACCGCTTCAATGACATCCATTCGTTTATTTAATTCATCTTTAAGTTCGGCTATTTGCCTATCTGTTTGCTCCCGGTGAGCTTTTTGAATTTCAGCAAGTAGTTGAAGCTTTCTATTATTTTCTTCAATTAAGGTAGCATTTTTGGCAATATCCTGCTTCATGACTTGCATTTCTTGCTTCATGACTTGCATTTCTTGCTTCATGTTTTGCATATCTTGCTTCAAATCGTTTATATCATGTTTTAGACCCTGTACATCATGCATTATTTGCTGCAAAATATCCAAAACTTGATTTTCCACGCTCATCACCTCTTAATTTAAATTATATAATAGGCTTTTGCAAAACCAAAAAGCCTTAAAAGAATTGAATTACAAGAGATAAAAATTTTTTATCACTCCTGATTTTTATAGGAGATTGCCTCCGCTTTATTGAATTATTTTATTTGTTTTGGCAAACAACACAAAAACAATAAAGCAGGAGGCAAAAATTATGAACGGTCGTCAACTAATTTTTAATTTTATCGAGATTTTTACCTCAACTCACAAAGTTAATTTCTATACTAAAGTCTTTGATGCGCTTGACCTGTCTGATTTCCCGAATTTTACGCCTTCTAATTCTGGCCCTATCGGTTACCCCAGGCGGGCTCTTCTTAGAGCTTTTTTTGTTATGAAGTTTGAAAAATTTGGCTATATTTCTGATTTAGTCGATTACTTAAATAATAACCTCATTATCGCCCACCTCTGCGGTTTTGATATTTCTAAACCCCTGCCTTCTTATTGGACTTTCGAAAGATTTATTAAAAACTTGGATAATAAATTACTCAAAAACATCATGAGAAAACATGTTAATCTTTTAAAAGAATTAGGCTTTATTGATGGTTCTTTTGTTTCTTTAGATTCAACTCCAATTTACGCTAACACTAAATTAAACAATCCTAAATCATTTACTAAAGATAGATTTTCTAAGTCTAACCCTCCTAAATCTGATAAGGATTGCAAATTAGGCGTCCGTACTGCTAACAATGCCAATAATAACAAGAAATACGAATTCTTCTGGGGTTATAAAAACCATGTTTTATCAGACCCCATTTCCGGTCTTCCTATTGCTGAAATTACTACTACCGCCGATGTCGCTGATTCTTCTATTGCTATTGATATCCTTCGGGAAACTAATGAATGGTTTTCTCTCATTGAAACTTACTTCATCGCTGATAAAGCCTATGATGTTAAAGATATTTATAACTTTATCCGTCAAGTTCTTAAAGGCCATGCCTTTATTCCTTTAAACCTTAGAAATTCTAAAAAACATAAACAATTACCAAGTGGTCATGTCCTTTGTGATGCTGGTCTTGCTATGCATAAAGATGGCAAACAGTATTTTATTGATAAAATCAAATATAAATTTTCCTGCCCCTTTAAAAACTCTAAAAACGATAATCTTTGCCCTTGCAATCATCCTAATTACTTTAACGGAAAGAAAAACCGTGGTTGCACTAAATACATTACTGTTAATTACGACTATCGCTCTTCAATTAACAGAGATTCTGTTTTCTTTAAAAAGATTTATGCTCTACGAACTGAATCGGAAAGATACAATTCTCGCTGGAAAAACCTAAATCTTGAAAAAGCTTTTACAAGAAACTTTAATTCTATTGCTAACTTAAATACTATTGGCCATATTTGCCTTCTCATTCTGGCTATTGCTGCTATCAACGATAACCTTGTTGATAAGTCTAAATCTCTTGTTGGCTTCAAAACTGTTGCTTAACTTTTTATTTTAGCCCCTATCTTCTTTAAATTTTCCCTACTTTCTCAAGGGGTTAGTGTATCCTTTTTTATACCCATTTTTTTACATACCTTTCTGCTCATCCCATTTCATCACCTACTACAATAGTTAGCTTCCAACTTTTTCTTTTTTTACTTTGAAATTTACCTAATTATGCTCATCCCTTAAATTATATAACTTTATAAAAGAGCTTTCTATAAATTTTCTTTTTTGGTTCCAGATATTTTTATAATTTCCATTTCCCTTTTTTAACTTCTAATTTCCCCGCCATATTAAAATAAATACCAAAGCGCACCTCACTCAGGCCTTCTCTCCAAGAATGCTTTCCACTCTTTTTCCCATTTCCCGGGCAGCTTTATTGGTAAACGACAGAAGCAGTATGTTTTTAGGGTTAACCCCTTTTTTTATCGCCAGCGCAGTACGATGGGCCATAACTAAAGTTTTTCCGGTTCCGACCGGAGCTAAAACCACCAGCGGTCCTTGCCAGCGATACACAACCTGCCGCTGTTCAAAATTTAAGTTTTTAAGGGCAGCTGCCAGCAAAAATATCTCCCCCATTTAACTTACTTTTCTTTAAGCCCGGTAAAATCCAGACTTACTCCCATTTAAACCTTACAGCCCAGATTGCACTAATACCAAACCAAAGCAAAAGTACCAGAAAATCTCTACTTAAACTAAATTGTGACGGCACTCCGCTAATAACCTGACGCATCGCATCGGCTAAATAGGTAAGGGGAATAACCTTGGCCACCGGTTCTAAAAACTTGGGCATAATGCTCAAAGGAATAAAAATACCGGCTAAAAACATCATGATAAATTGAAACACCTGGATGACACCTTCCGCACTTTCAGTAGTCCTGGCAAACGATACCAAAGCAAACCCGAGAGAAATAAAAGCCAACGATCCAAAAAGAACCCAGCCTATTAATGAAAACCAGTTTCCGATAACTTTTAAGTCATAAACAAAATGCCCTACCAAAACAATTAAAAACGCCTGAACCAGGGAAACAATCATCCTTACAAAGATTTCACTGCTTACAAAAATAGTCTTGGGAAGGGGTGTTGCCCCTAATGAACGTAAAATCTTTTTCTCTCTCAAGGTAACTAACCTAAGCGATCCAAATAAGCCCAGCTGCATTAAGGTCATTGCTAAAATACCTGGAATATAATAGTTTATCTGATTTAAAGATTTTGCTCTAATCCCTTGCGGAACAGGGTTTAAAAGTTCTGGAGCTCTGGTTATTTGTCGTTCAATACTATTAAAAATTTGGCTAACTGTAGATAACAAAGTTTGATTGGTATCCGCTTGACTTTGATCATAATAAATTTTAATTTCCGTTTTCTTCCCTGTACTTAAGTTTTCTGTCAACTCCTGGGGAAGCACAATTACCAGCGAGCGTTTACCGTTGTCTAAAGCTTGTAGTTCTTCTTTTTCTTTCCCTTCGTGAAGTTTAAAAATTGAAACCTTGTCAAAAGCCTTTACAATTCCCGTTGAAACTGGGCCTTGATCTAAATTCACCAGCCCAATATCATAAGAAACATTCTTCCCACCACCTGAAAAGATGGTACCAAAGATAAAGACAAACAGCAACGGAAAAACAATGTACCAAAAAATAGTCATCTTTTCCCTTATCATTTCCTTAAAATTTGCCAGAACTAATTTGTAAAAAATTTTCATTCGCGAATACTCCTTCCGGTTAGTTTTAAAAAGACATCTTCTAAAGTCGCCTGACGAATCCGAATATTATCCAGAGAAACTCCAGCTTTCGAAGCAAGAACCATTAATTCAGAAATAGTTAAGGCTATATCCGTAGAGTACAAAGTTACCGAATCTTCGCTCACCTGCACCCGCTTAACCCCGGGAACATCAGCTAAACTTTTCCTCTCCGTAAAAGCCGTTCGGGCTAACTCCAAAGCGGTTTCTTGAAAATTCCCTTCTATTAGTTCCTGAGGCGACCCTAAAGCAATAATCTGCCCGTGGTCCACAATCGCCACCCGGTCGCAAAGCTTCTGGGCTTCATCCATAAAGTGGGTGGTTAAAAACACAGTTTTGCCAGCATTTTTTAAACTTAAGATAACATCCCAGAGTTGCCTGCGGGACTGCGGATCTAAGCCGGTAGTTGGCTCATCTAAAAAAATTATCTTTCCATTACTTACCAGAGCCATAGCTACAGAAACCCTCTGTAACTGTCCTCCAGATAACTCCTTTAAAAGGGCATTTCTCTTTTCATAAAGCCCCACCAGCGTAATAGCCTCTTCTACCGGAAGAGGTCTTGGATAGAAGCTTGCAAAAAGCTCAATAATTTCATACACTTTTAGCCTTTCAAACAAAAATACATTTTGCAACTGCACTCCTATTTGGTTTTTTAAGCGGTTGGGTTCGGTCTCAGGGTCAATCCCTAAAACTTTAACCTCTCCTCCATCCCGGCTTCTTAAGCCAATTAATATTTCCATCGTAGTAGTTTTACCTGCTCCATTTGGTCCAAGCATCCCAAAAACTTCCCCAGCCTGCACCTGAAAACTTATTCCATTTACCGCTTTTACCTGTCCATAACTCTTTGATAAATTATTTACTTCAATAACCAATTGGTTAGAATTTTTCATCAATTCAATCTCCCTTCAATCGTACATGAATACAATCAACCTATCAACCTAATTTTTATCGTATCACTTAACAAACCTTTATCCAACTCTTTTTTGCAAAATCGACTACAACCTCTTAAAAGAATGTAATGTAAGATAAAGAAAAATTTTTCCGGAGTGATAAGTTTGGCCGATTTCTTGGGTCTTTGTCCATAAAGCACAGGAATACACTGTACCGTCCAAAGAAATGATTGTAGTAGCTATTTTACGAGAAGTATTCGGCGGAAATGAAAAAGAAAGCCGCTGGGTAGAAGAGAAGCAGGAGAAATATGTTCTACCTGAAAACTTAAGGCGTTTTTACGAAGGTTTAAAAAGCAAGCCCAAAAACTCCTGCTGTTAATCTCTTAATAAAAAAAAGCCTTTGGAGCATTCCCAGAGGCTTTTTTTATTTGATTACTCTTTTCACAATCCTAATTTCCCGCTCTTTCCTGAGCCACTCCTGACTTTGTCAGTTAGCAAACAGTGTACTGCCTAAAAACCACCGTCAAGTTGTTAATTTTGCAGGAGTGCTCATCTCTTTAGCGGTATTATTTACCAGTTACATAAAAATTAAATATTATCTATAGCTTTAATATTATCTATAGCTTTCTTTAACCTCCGCTAACGTTAGGAAAGAAGATGACTTCATCTTTATCAGATAAAACATAATCCTCTTCCACCATTTTCCCGTTTACGGAAATAAAGTGAACTTCATTTACTGGCAATCCTAATCGTTCTTGCAGGTCTCTAACTGTTTCTCCTTTCTCGATTTCAACGTATCTAAACTTACTAAAAGCTGGATAAGTAAAAGATAGAATACCTAACAACTTTACCTTAACCTGCATTTATTGTAAATACCTCCCCTTTATTATTAGTTTCAACCGCCAACTTTAGGAAAGAAGATAACTTCATCTTCATCAGATAAGACATAATCTTCTTCTACCATTTTCCCGTTTACGGAGATAAAGTGAACTTCATTTACAGCTAATCCTAATCGTTCCTGCAGGTCTCTAACTGTTTCTCCTTTCTCGATTTCAACGTATCTAAACTTACTAAAAGCTGGATAAACAAAAGACAGAATACCTAACAACTTTACCTTAACCTGCATTTATTGTAAATACCACCCCTTATTCTCAAATCCCTAATAGCTTACAACAAATAAAGTCTCAGCCCATCACTTTTTAGAATAGACGACTAATTTATTTTTCTACAGGGGAGCAATAATTTTTGTATGCACACAGGTTAAACAGGTTAAATTATGAAATAAATTTTAGCATACCGAATGTATGTATTCAATTTCTCCGATAACTTATAGGGCCACAGTAAGATTATCTCTTGAAAAGAGAAGCTTACTGTGGCCACTATAAATTTTAACAATCAATTTTCAAGACCTTACATAATTCAATCGCCAACAGCAAATGCTTTTCGAAATCCAAAAATGTCTAAAATTTGACTTGTTGTTTGTTGACTTAACTTGCCATGATTGCAAATTCCAAGCCCAATTCCTTTAATTTTTCAGGCGTAGGATTGCCGGTTGCCCTATCCCAACCCATAGCTTCATAATATGCATCAAGCATAACGTCTAAATTTACTACCTTAATCCCCTTTGCGGGACCATTCGGAATTGCCTTGGTAAAACGTTTAGGCAATTTGTCATGTTCCCGGTTAAAGCCTTCACGAGCATTAAAGCAGCGTTTCAGATTCCAAGAACGTTCAGCTGCTAACATTAACTCTTCTGCTGTTACATCCCATCCAGTAAGAGAGCTAACAATTTCAGCGTAAAGCTGTGGTGTAATACAGCTACCTTCAGTTCCCCACGAGTAGAAAATACAAGCTCCTAAAATTTCGCTGATTTCACCTTGTAATGCTACATAGCGGTAAGCAATTCCCTTTTGCGGCGATTCATCCTGGACCTCTTTGGGCGGCCAGGGCATTCCGAATTCTTTCATACCGCAATCAAGTTGCCCAAAATCCCATGTGCTGGCCCAGTTGGGGTGCATATGACAACCTCCGCGCGGGGAGACGGCATACTGCAGCGCGAGAACCTTAGATTCAGAACGCGGCTCATGAGCTGGTAGTTCAAGTCCTTTTACATGGATAGCTGCCTCCTCTGCAGCAGGCCCTAGTTGTTCAGCCATACGTTTTACACCCTGTGCCAAAAACTCACAAATTCCTTCCCGGTGGGCAATTTTTTCAACTAATTTTACCATTACTTCTCCATCGCCCCACCGCAGCGGCATTCCTTCCGTATCCTTTTCAGTTAGTAATCCCTTTTCATAGCACTCCATTGAAAAACCAATGCTCATACCTGTACTAACTGTATCCAAGCCATAAACATTACACAGGTAATTAGCTCTAATAATTGCCTCTAGATCATCCACCCCACAAATTGGGCCAAACATATCTACAGTTTCATACTCGGGGCCCTCCATAGGAGGTGTAGCATATTTTCCACTTATCACTGAAGTATACCGTCCACAGGCAAAGCTACAGCCATAGCAAGCCCGTCGTTTAATTTGATATTTCCGGTTTAAAACCTCACCAGAGATCTGATCAGCTTTTTCAAAATAGGTCTCTTGGAAATTCTTGGTCGGTAAGATTCCTAAGCTATTATTTAATGATACCAAACCAACCGTACCTAAGGTAGGTATACTGCCCAAGGGGTAATTCTTCAGCCATTGCTCTGCTTTCTCAATAGCCGCAGCAAATTCTTTCGGACGGGCAACTTTAATACCTCCACGGCCATTCACCACAACCGCCTTCAAATTTTTACTACCAAAGACCGCACCAATACCTCCACGACCGGCCGCTCGTCCTCTATCATTGATCAAAGCAGCATAGAGAACCCCGTTTTCACCCGCCTGACCTATGGTTGCTACAGAGATTTCCGGGTCATCAAGTTCGCGTATCAGGGTATCAGTAGTCTCTTCTACATTAAGGCCCCATAAGTGTTTAGCAGCTTTAATTTCTACTTTTCCGTCGTGAATGTAAATGTAAACAGGCTCTTTTGCCTTACCTTCAATTACCACAAAGTCAAACCCAGCATACTTAAGCTTTGGACCAAAAGCTCCTCCTGACCTTGCCTGGTTCCAGGTACCAGTCAATGGCGATTTATAACATACCTCGTAGCTTCCACCACTGGGACAACTTGTCCCCGTTACAGCACCAGTTGCCAATACAACTTTAGCTTCTGGAGCCAAAGGATCAATGCCAGCAGGCATTTCCTGATAGAGGAGCTTGGCTGCATAACCAACACACCCCATATATTTGCGTAACTCGTTCTTATCCAGTTCTTCTACCTTAAATTCACCACTGGTCAAATTAACCCGTAACAATTTGCCTGCAAATCCGTACCACATAAATAGCACCTCCTATCTGTTCCGAACCGCATGGGCCATAGCCCAAAGTTCCCGACGTTTGGCTGCAGCTTTATTTGCAACCTCATATCGAATAGCATTCTGTGGACAATGAGCTGCACATGCCGGTGAGCCTCCACACAAATCACATTTAGCAGCCATCTTTGTTTCTTTATCTATTCTGAGCACACCAATTGGACAAACATTTGTACACATACCACAACCTACACACTTTTCCTTATCTACAACTACAGCCATTGTTTTTTTATCGCGTTTTAGTGCTCCAGTTGGACAGACATTTATGCATAAGCCACATTGAATACATACCACGGGCACATCTACCGCCGGCTCTCGACGCACCACATACACATTACTTCGCGAAGGATTTATCTCTCCATATTTAGTAAGAGAACACCACATCTCACAACGGTGGCATCCTGTACATAAGGAAGGATCCCCCATTAACATTTTAGCCATATTTAGTCACCTCCAAAAACTGATCTCTTTACTATTGTTTAATTCTACCGCCATCTCCCTCATCATTGCCCATTTACAACTTTTCTACTTATACCTATATCCTTTATGTAACGACTTTTTCTCCACGACATACAGGCAAAAACAAAGCTCTGAGGGGTATACTCATCAATAACAATAAGCTTCGTACAATTCACAATATTGAGAATAGATCACCTTTCCACAAACCAGTCCTTTTTCCGTCAACTCACCTCCTTAACTAAGCTTAATGAAACTAACTTTGTTAATTCCTGTATTTCCCTCCTTTGCGAGGGATAACTCAATCATAATTTTTGAAAAACATTTCTTTTCAGAATTCTATTTAGGGAATATCCAAAACATGAAATCTAAATGTTCTATATTATCAAACATCGTTCTTACTCTCAATTTTTATTCGACATGAATTTTAATTTTCCTTCCAAAAAATCTAAAATATTTTTAAATCTTATGTTCATTAAGAAAACCGCACCTGCTGTTAAGCTTTTGAAATGCACAAAAAAAGCCTTTGGGCGAAACCCCAAAGGCGTTTTTTATTTAATTACCCTTTCCGCCATTTTAACTACAAAAATAGCATCATTTATGGCTTTTTGGGCATCCTGCAGGGTATATTCTTCGGTTGGAATAAAATCTATATCTCCATAAAAGGCAAATTCCCGCTCTTTTCTAAGCCACTTAGAAATTCGCATAATCTCGGGAATATCAGGTATTACTTCTCCTGGTAATTTCTCTTTATGGTCTGCAAGTAATGGACTTACATCATGTTGTTTGGGCGGGTCAATTCCTATTTGTCTGAGCATACCTTTAACCGCCAACTCAACAATCTCCTGGGCTTCACGAATAACATCAGAATAGGCTTCTTCTTCGAGAAGTACATTTAGGATTTTCAGGCGTTTTTGCGCTTTTAAAATAACCTCCCCATACCGGAAATCCTTTTTTAATACCCAGTACCAGGCTCCACCCCGGTAAATTTTTTCGGCCCCCAAACTTTGCAGTTTTTCTCGTAAAGCTTTAAGATAATTTTTAAAAAAATCTTCTTTATCATACAAAATTTTTGCATCGTCTATCATGTCTAAAAAAAGAAGGCTTCCTTTTAACACTTCATCTTTTTGTTTAATCACAGTAGAAAGATAAGTATCTATTCCCTCATTTTTTAATTTATTTAAAAGGGGCTCAATTTTTCTTTCAACTTCTAAAAATTCTTCAACTCGTGCTATTCTACCTCGGGGAAGGTCCGAGGCAATAATTAGTAAATCTATATCCGAATCAGGCCTGAAAGTACCTCTGCCTACCGAACCAAAAATCGCCAGGGTAATAAGCCTTTCACCATAAAAATCTTTTACTTCTTTTAAAAGATTATCAAGAATAATATCAAAATATTTTTTGTACATCAAACCACCCCAAAAGTACTGTGGTTTCAACTTCAAACTACCATAATTTTCATTTATTAGCAAGTAATTAAAGCTCAATCGCTTCCTGCTCAAGCCTGATATTTAGGGTTAGCATCATTTCAATAACCGTCCTAAAATCCTGATAAACCGGGTCTTCCAGGGCTTTAGTAAGTTTACGCCGGTAGCTTTCCGAAAGCTTCATCCCCCGTTCCTTATATTTTAAAAGAGTATCCAAATCCATCCAGAGCGGCTTAAAGGGAATACCCGTTTCCCTTTTTAAATGTAAAAAAATATTAAAACCGCCCAGGTCAATATCGCCCCAGTGGTAAAAATCAATATTAAATCCCCGATTTAAACAATACTCATAAATTTTCCTTAAAAATTTCCGCTCCATCTTCCCGGCAAAGCCACCCAAATAAAGAACTAAATCTTCAGGATACCTTCGTACATACTGGTAATAGGAAGTTAAATTTTCTACCGTCACCACCCGCTGAGCTGCAAAATCGGCAATTTCCAGCTGCAGGGCAAGTCCGGCCGGAAAAGCTACATCATAATTAAGCCCTTTAAGGTTAAAGAGCCGTCCATCGGGGTATTTAAGGATAACGGGACCGGCAAGATGGAGGTAGACCGGATTATTTACCACCCCAAACTCGGAAAATACAGCATCCCCGGATACCTCAATATCTTTAAAGTAGTATTTTTGCAAAAGGGCGGCAACTTTGCGCTCCACTTTTAAAAAAAGTTTACTATCGCCTAGATACCGCTGGCTAAAAACCCTTTTGGGTATTTCTTCGTTATTCAGGGAAAGAGCATTTAATACGGTAACCATTATTTCAGCATCGTCATCAAATAACGGCTCTAACAACATGTCTTTTTTCAGTTCCCCGAGCCATGCGGGAAAATCGTTTAAATTAGCCCAAAGCTTACGGTAATGCTCTTCTTTTTCTTGAGGTTTTTGCCGGGAAAGCTTTTCATAAAGAAGCTCTGCTTTTTCAGGATTTAGTTTAACATGCCTTAAAAGATTATCTTTTTCAAACCGCTCCCAGACTAAGGTGATAAACCCCTCCCGCTCCCAGTCTTTAAGGGCTGCATGAAACAAAGCTTTAAACTCCCCATCGGTAAAATAGCGTGGAAAGTTATTTTCGGCAATTTTGATAAGCGGCCTTTTCCCCTGTTCATATTTCTCCAAAAGCTCCTCTAACAGCTTTTTAACCGCTGGCGCTTCCAAGCCTTATCCCTTCCTTGGAGCCATCATAATAAAATTCCTCCACAAAACTTTGGTCACCGGCGCGTAGTACCAATAAATTGGTTTCCACATGAGGAGCAATCAGAGCAAGCTTATCCGAAGGCACAGCAATAATAGGCTGCAGACCGTAAAATTTCATAAACCTTATACTTGACTCCACCCTGTCGGCATCCATCCGGTTAAAAGCTTCATCGAAAAGCATCAGCCTTATAGTGCTGTCCCCTCGGTGTATCCGGTAAAGCTGGACAAAAGACGCCACAATTGCCACATAAAAAGGCGTCTGCGTTTCTCCGCCGGACTTTAAACCGTAGACTTTGGAGTAATGGGAAGTGGTTCCATCACCGTGGAGAATCTCAATATCATAGGTTAAGTAGTTCCGGTAGTCGGTTAAGCGGTTTAGAAACTCCCCGGCCTCTTTATCCCGGTGTAAAAACCCTTCAAACATTTCGTCCATTACTTCTCTAAACTTTTCCCGAAGTACCCCGCTAAAAAGGCTTGTCTCCCCGGGAGTTAACTTATCCACTTCATCGATAAGCTCCAGGTATTTTTTATACTCCGGAGCATTTTCGTAGCGAAACCGGTACTCATCCTCTCCAAATTTTATGCCCCTTAGAGCCGCATTTAGCTCCCGGAAAACCCCTTTAGCCTCTTCAATGCTTTCTTTTAACTTATGCACAAAGTGGGATTTAAACTCTTCCTCCGCCTGGGCTTTCGCCCGCTCCATCCGCTCTTTATAATCCGGAAGCTCACTTTCGGCAAGTTTTCTGTATAAATCAAGAAAATCGGTAATATCATCCCCGGTTATGCTGCCACCAAAAGCATACTTCTGGTTAAATTTACTTCTTAGCTCCGTTAAATCCGCCCGAAGATTATTAATCTTGGTCTCAAGGCCTTTTAAACTGCTTGAGAAATTCTGGGCAATTTGTCCTGGGCTTTTTCCTTTTAATTCTTCCTCAAAACGTTTTTCCCCATCACCCACCAAATCGGGATTTTGGGAACAAAACTCATCGAACTCCCTCCGGGCAGATTCAAGTTCCATCTTAAGCTGTTTTTCTTCCCCGGCTCTAAATTCAAGTTCTTTTGTAACCATTCCCACCCGTCCCTGAACTTTATCTTTCTCTGCTTCCAGAGCTTTTTCTTCCACCACAAGTTTGGCAAGACCTTCTTCCAGAGCTTTAATTCCAGAAGTATCGATACTTTCCCTTTCCCGGGAAAGTTTTACTATTTTTTCTTCGATTTCCGCAAGCATCAAAAGCTCCGTCATGCGGTCCTCCAACAGAGCATACTCCCGGTCCTTTTCATCCCGTGCTCCAGAGAGTTCCTCCTGGCATTCGGTAAGCTTAAACTTCTCCCGGTATAACTTATCAAGTTCCTGCTCTAATTCCCTGAGCTCCTGTTCTCTTTTCTCGATCTGCTTTTTAATAGCCCGGCTGCCGATGTAGGGAATTTCGTAAACTTTAAAATCAATTTGCCGGGCAGTGTGGTTTTGATAAACCATGCAGGTCGGGGTTATCGACCGCGGATAAAGTTTTAACTGCCCCTCGTGTTCGCACTTTATTACCCGGCCCATTAAAAACTGGGCATATGCCAGAGCGTAGGGATTCTCGCTGGTAACTTCTTCCGCCAATGAATTTTTCTCAATTTGTCCTAAATACTTTTTCACCCGGCCGGTATTGACAATCCCCACCCGGGAAATTCGCCGCTCCTTTTTATACCGCTCGTAAATGGCAAGGGCCCGGTCAAAATCCTCCGGCGGCAGGATGATATCAAACCTCTGGGTATTTAAATATCCCTCCACCGCATTCTGCCAGCGTTCATCCTTGACCTCAAGTAACTCCGCTAAGATTTTCGGCTCCACTTCTTTTTTCGCTTCTTCCCGAAACTTTTCCTTTAAAAGATTAATTAACGCCCCCACTTCCGGAGGATAGGTATGCTTGTTTTGCTTTAATCCTTCAAGAATTTCTTCGATTTCCTGTTTTAAGGCCTTTTTAGTAGAAATCTCGGCTTCTATCCGGTATAGCTCCTGCGCCGTTTGTTCTTTTAAATTTTTCCGAAAGCTTAAAAGCTTTGGTAAAAGCGCTTTTACCTCTTTAAGCCTTAAATTTAAGACCATTTCTTTTAAAATTTCTGCCTGGCTAAAACCGTATTTTTTATATATTGTTGCTTCATTCTGTAAAAAAGTCTGAACTTTTTCCTGTAACGTTTTTAACCTTTTTTGTTCCCCTTGGAGCTCTTTAATTTCTTTCTCAATCTCCGTTAACCTCCGGTATGCCGAATTTTCCCAGAGGGCTTTATTGACATTATCCTTTTCTTCCCGTACCTCTAACAACCTTTTTGTAAGAATGTTTAGTTTTTCCTCGAGCTTTGCCTTTTCACCGGCAAGCTCTTCCATCTTTCCGGTAAGGCTTTGATACCTCTCCTGTAAATCAGCAAGATTACCCCGTAACACCAGGTAGCGATGCAGGTTCCGGGTTGTTATATCTTTTTTTAGCTGTTTATGTTTTTCTAAAATTATTTCTAAATCGTGTAATTTTCTCTCGGTTTCTTCGGCCAGAACCAAAAACCGGTCATATTGCTCCAGGTTTTCCAAAAGATTTCTTAAATCGATTTCCCTGGGCTCTAACAAATATTCATAAACAAATTCCCGGATGTCCTTAATCGACTTAAAGGAAATAGCCTTAACAAATAAAGAGAAAAACTTTTCATGGATGTGGCCAAGTTTGGTCCGCAGTTGATGCTTATACGCATCTTTGGCTAAAAGCTCTGCATTTTTTAAAGGCCCCACTTTAGCGCGAAACTCGGTGATATTCCTTGGCCGCTGGTCAATGATAAAATAGTCATCGTTAATAGAAGCATTATTGATGATAAAAAACTGTTCTTTTAACGTATCATCGCTGTAAGCATCAATTACTACCCCTACCAAAAACGGCTCCTTTTTCTTATGATCAAAAAACTCAAGGCAGATCACGGAAGTTACGTCACCGGTTCTTAGTACCCGTTTCCCCAGGGCCCCATCCGCCCCGGTTTTACAGCGCACATACCCCAGTAAATCCCTCTTGGAGTGCTCTTCCCCTGCCGATGAATTAAAGCGTACTTTCCTCTGGTCCGCCACCAAAACATACTGGATAGCATCCAATATGGTTGACTTACCGGAACCGTTATCCCCGGTTAAAAGAGTGGCCCCCTTTAGTTTAATGGTCTCGTTTTGAAAATAATGCCAGTTTATAAGCTTTATACCCCTGAGCTCTTTAAAATTTTCAGCTTTCATCGGCTTCTCCCTCCGCATCACCGCTCTTCAAGCTCTCCAGATACGCCCGCAAATCTTTATCGGTCAGAACCACCGCCAGAGTTGGAAGCAAGACTATTCTCGTCTCGGGAAAAGTTTGTGCTCCATCGGGTAGGATTATCAGCCGGTAACGGGAAAACAGGGAAAGACATTCGCGAAGAGATTTCTTATCCAAAGGTTTATCTTTAATTCCCAGTTCCCGAAATCTCTCCTGAATATCAAACACCGTCACCAGTGGATTTTCCGCCAGAGTTAGCTCCCGCCGCTTTTCCTCATAAAGGGTTCGTAAAATTAAGAGTACTAAACTTTCCACTAAATTTAACCTAAGCTTGTTAAAATCACTGCCGCTTGCTGCCTGGTAAATTCTCTGGGGAGCAAAATGCACCAGTTCCCAGCCGGCAAGCTCTAAAAATGCTCGCACTTCTTTTTCATGCTGGTAGATAAAATAATAGTCTTTTCTATCCTCTTCAAGGTCCCGGATCACAAAATTTTGCGCAAGCAATTTATTTACCGCCCGGGTAAATTCTTCCCGGGTTTTAGGTGAATAATCCTTGATTAAAAGAAGCTCTTCCATTTTTTCCCTTCCTTACAATCTTAATGTTTTTAAACGCAAAAGGTCCTTTTTGCACTTTTTCTCCGGCAAAACGCCGCTTGTCTTCTTTAATAACATAAGCTGCTTTTTTATGGCGAAAATATGCATTTAGATAAATTAACTTGATAAAATCCTCCAGGTTTTCTACCAGTTCTACCGCTTCCACTTCATCCCGTCCCCGGGCTTTTTCCAGGAAAAATTCGTTTATAATCTCGACCGAATACCGCTCCCTTACTTCTTCCAGGGTTTTCCTTAAAAGTTCTTTTTTCTTCTCCAGTGGTAATTCCACAAGCTTTTGTTCCGGCCGGTGTTCGCTGGCCGGTCTTCTTGGTTTATAAAGGGGATCATTGTTAAAAAATTTAAATTCATTAAGTTTTACAGGTAAAGCATGTTCTAAATAATCTTTTAATGATAGCTCTTTTTGCATTACCTGTCCGGCGATATAATCTAAAATATCTATAAGCGTCCTGGTTAAATCCCGGTCAGTTTCCAATAGATACTTAAGCTGCCGGTAAGAACTTTTGGCATAAAGGGCGTTATACCGGTCAATCTCCTCCAGGTAAAGATCAAGTTCCCGGTAGGCAGTTCTGATAAACGATGTTTTTTCGTAAAACTCCTGCCGAATAACTTCTTCCGGCTTTTCTTTATCCCGCTCCTGGTAAAGTTTTATTATTTCATCCACATATTCGCTTTCCCATTCGTTAATTTTGTTAATAATTGCCGGACGGTAGCGGGAAACATGGTCGGAAGTTTTCAGGCGGTGGTAGTTCTGGTCGATAATGTTCTGGGTATATTCTTCAAAGTGGAGGATTAGAAGTTCTTTTGCCGATGTTTTACTTACCGCTTCTTTGATATAACCTTTAATGTTGTCTCTTAGCGTCTTTAAGCTATTTAAAAGATTCCGGGTTTCCCGGTAAGCGCTATCTAAAGCCAGATCTTTCTGCAATTCGGCTTCCGGAGAACACAATGCACTGTAAGTAGCAAAAACATAACCACGGTATTCTTCCGTTTGCCGGTTGGCTATTTTCTCCAGAGCTTCTAACATAACCCGGGCAGGCTCGGTAATCGTTACATACTGCTGGTAGTCATTATCCTCTTCTAAATTAAACCAGCCCACATCAACAGAACAAAGTCTTCGTAAAATAAAATTGGCCCGTTCCCGGGCGTTTCCTATCTCCTCTTCGCCCTCTTCGGGAACAAAATCCTCCCGTTCTTCAAGAACGTCGGTTATTAAAGCAATAACATCCTCCCGCTGAAGCCGAAAAGGAGTTTGCTGGTAAAGTTTATAGATTTGTAAAAGTAAATCGGCGTAAATCTCCCGATTGGGCCCGGCCAGTATGCCAAAAAATCTTTCCGGTACTACCGAAAATAACTTCATTCTCTCTTACCCCAAATGTATGATTTTTTTTATATCATAACAAATTCTCAGGAAATTTCCAAAAGAAATGTAGTTTTAGTTTTTTAATTATATAATTCTCCAGCTTTCGACCTTTACCTGCAAAAATTAACTTTTCTAAATAAAAACCAGCCGCACCGGCTGGTTTTTATCGTTGTCATTTGTCCAATTTTAATTTTTGTTTTTGTGCGATTTATATTGACATTTTTGTGCTATTTTAAGTATACTATTATTAGATATTGTGCTATTTTATTTAAAGTGAGGTGAAAAAATGATAATATCTGCCACCGAATTTAAATCCAAAATTGGTAAATACCTTAAGCTTGCCGAAAAGGAAGAAATCATTATTACCAAAAACGGCAAACGTATTGCTAAACTAACAAGTGCTGCAGAAGACAAAACTGCTCTTGTTAAATCTTTAATAGGTATTTTGCCTCATACCATATCCGAAAAGGAAGCAAGAGAGGAGCGCCTTGCAAAACATGAACGTCTTGATTGACACTAACGTTATTTTGGATGTACTTGGCAAGCGTGAACCTTTTTTTCAGCACTCAACGTCAATTTTAATGTTGGCCGCTAAAAATAAAATATCAGCTTCTATAACTGCTAATAGCTTAACCGATCTACATTATTTATTAAAAAAATACCTTAAAAACAATGAACAAATAAAAAATGCTCTTAAAAGCTTAATAGAAATTTTAGATATTGTTGACATTACAAAAAACGATTGTCTAAAAGCCTTTGATTTACCCATGGACGATTATGAAGATGCTCTTCTTGCGTTTTGTGCAAAACGGGTTAAAGCTGATTATATCATTACCAGAAACATAAAAGATTTTCTAAATTCACCCGTAAATCCAATTACCCCGGAAGATTTTATCTCACGCTTTTTTGCCGAAGAAAATATTTGATGCTTACTTAGTTTTACATTAAATATTCCTCTAACATCTCCACTTCAACCACAGGAGCTTTACAGCTAAAGTTTTCACACACGTAAACCGTAGCCCTTTCTCCAATAAGAGACTTTTTATCCGCAATATGCGGTATTATTTCCCGGATCTCTTGCCCCGCATCGCCTATCGGGTGGAAAAGCACTACCGAGTTTGGCAAATACGCCAAATTTATTTTTTCGATCATCGCCCGGGTGTCTTCTCCATCCGGTTCTCCAGCTACCACTATCTCTTTTACAGGTCCAAGATAAAATAAATACGCCAGCAGGTAAAAGGAGTGAGCAGAAGGTATCTCCGAAACTTTGCCGGCAAAAGTCGATAATATTTCCTCGGCTTTTTGAAGAAAATCTTCCTCACCCAGCATTCGACTAAGACGCAAAAGGTTTAATGCCGCCACCGAATTTCCCGAAGGCAAAGCTCCATCGTAGATTTCCTTGGGCCGGGTGATTAACTCTTCGCCATCGGCCCCGGTAAAAAATAACCCCCCGTGTTTTTCATCCCAGAAAAGTTTTAGCATCTCCCTTGTAAGCTCTACCGCCAATTTTAAATACCGTACTTCAAAAGAAGCCTCGTAAAGCTCAATTAATCCCCAGATAAGAAAAGCGTAATCATCCAGATACGCTAAAACTGCACCCTCCCCCTCCCGGTAGCGGGCTAAAAGCCGACCATCGTCCCTTCTAAGCTTTGAAAAAATAAACTCTGCTGCCTTTTGAGCCATATTTAAGAGTTCCTGGTCCTGCAGTACCCTTACCCCTTTGGCCAGCGCTGCAATCATTAGCCCATTCCAGGAAGTTAAAATCTTATCATCCTTATGCGGCAAAACCCTTTTCTCCCGCCCCTGATAAAGTTTTTGCCGCATTCTATCTAAACTATCGGTTAATTCCTCCGAACTTTTTCCAAACTTTACTGCCATTGACTCCAAATCAGTATGGATTAAATTGGGGATATTCTTACCTTCAAAATTGCCTTCCGGGGTTATATCATACACCCGGCAGAATAACTCCCCCTCCTCCGGACCAAGAGCTTTTTTCACCTCATCCGGCGTCCAGGCGTAATATTTACCCTCAACCCCTTCCGAATCGGCATCTTCCGCGGAATAAAACCCGCCTTCGGGTGATGTCATTTTTCTTTTGACATAGGTAAAAACCTCTCGGGCAACCCTGGCATATTTTTCTTTTTTTGTCGCTTGATAAGCTTCCAGGTAGGTATACGCTAAAAGGGCATTGTCGTACAGCATTTTTTCAAAATGCGGCACCAGCCACTCCCGGTCAGTGGAGTAACGGTGAAACCCGTATCCTACATGGTCATAAATCCCGCCCCGGGCCATCGCCTCTAAAGTTTTTTCCGCCATAACAAGAGCTTTTTCTTCACCGGTCCTCTTCCAGTACCGGAAAAGAAAAATTAAGTTATGCGGAGTGGGAAACTTGGGCGCTGGCCCAAAACCGCCGTATTCGCTATCAAACTTTCCCAAAAACTCCCGGTAGGCTTTTTCTAATACTTCTTCGGTTAAATCTCCTTTTTTACTTTGCGGCATCGTCTGCATAAATTCATAAAGTCGCTTACTTATTGTAAGAAGTTGCTCCCGGTCAGTCTCCCAGAGTTTCGCTATTTCCGTTAAGATCTCGATAAGTCCCGGACGGCCCCACTTAGACCTTTTGGGGAAATAAGTCCCGGCAAAAAACGGTTTTTTCTCCGGAGTCATTATTATGGTAAGAGGCCAGCCTCCCTGTCCCGTCATCGCCTGACAGGCGGTCATATAAATTTGGTCCACATCCGGCCGCTCTTCCCGGTCTACCTTAATGGCCACAAAGTGCTTATTTAATAAATCTGCCACCTCTTCATTCTCAAACGACTCCCGCTCCATCACATGGCACCAGTGGCAGGTAGAGTAGCCAATCGAAAGAAATACCGGTTTGTCTTCCATCTTTGCTTTTTTAAAAGCATCCTCGCCCCAGGGATACCAGTCCACCGGATTGTACGCATGCTGCAAAAGATAGGGTGACTTTTCGTGAATTAAGCGGTTGGGTTGTCTTTTTGCTTCTGTGGTCATAACTAATTTGCCCCCTCTATTTATACTTAGCTTATTTTTCCCAAAATCCATGCTATTTATAGTTGATAAAAAATAGACGTCTTATGCTCAGATTTCGTGACCAAATAGACAAATAGAAAAAGAATTTACTTATCTTCTGGTGAATAATGGAGAAAAAACCTGAAGAAGGAGAAAAAGGAAAAAGCCTTCGAGTAAAAGGTAAGTCCAAAACATTAAATCAACTAGTATCATTACTAAACCCAATAAGTACCGGGTTATTATATTAGCGATTCTTGGCTAACCCACAGACATTTTACTGGAAATCCCTGAGGCAGCTTGACTGTGTGCCACACTTTAACCGGGAACAGACTTAACGTCAACTGCATTAGTTGAAAACCATAATTGAAAATGAATTTTCTGTATAAAATTATGACAATGGCCAGGCAGTATAAAAAACTGCCTGGCCAAATATAGTGAGCAAAATTTTCGGCCACATAATTTGTGCGTTATGTGGTCAATTAGCGTGAGCGGTACCAGCTAATTTAAATTCTATTGGCTTAATTTGCTTTCTCACTATGGCTATTGTTGCTATCAACGAAACCATGTTGATAAGTCTAAATCTCATGCTGGCTTTAAAACTATTGATTAGCTATTTTTTGCTTATTAAATCTTCTTTAAATTTTCCCTATTTTCTGAATAAATGGAGGAAAGGGCACTGGTCTTTATTCCTAACCACTCCACCATAAAACCAAAGCCCCCGTATTTATACAAAAGATTGTATTTCTATTGAGCCTTTATAAAAAAGCATCTTGACATTGTTTTTTAAATTAATTGTAAAATCAGCTAAATTTTCTCCTTTAATTTCAAGGACATCATTTATATTTATAATGCAAGTAAATTTAAAATTTTTAAAAAGGTTACTAAGCTTTAATGACAATTTTTTCATAATAATTTCCAACGCTATTACATCACCATAATCGATATGATTTTCATATTTATTCATTAATTTAGATTGAAAAGAACTAAAATCGCGAAGTTTAGCAGTTTTATAAAAAGCACAAAAATCAAAAAGTAAATATCCTATTTCTTGTCTAATCTCATCTCCTGTTAAGTGGAATTTATAATCCTCAAAAAATTTTGCCTTATCTTTCTTATAAACTTCATTTAAATACTTATTAAATTTTTTGGAATTCTCTACCTGTTCTTTCGTTCCTTTTATTATCTCTTTTATTTTTTCATCAGGTTCTAAATCTTTTGTAACTATTCTAAAAATCTCATTATACTTTTTTTGAGTGATATAGATAGGTGTTTTTTCCACAAGTATAAACACAATCATCCTCTCCATTTATTACTATTATTTAGCAAATAATCCTCTACCAATTGTTCAAAAAATTTTTCAAAATAGAATAGTCAAAAAAGCTTTTTATACCCCAATTATTTTTCTATACTTTTTGCAAAATATTTGGGTGATTTACTTTGATGATCTTTCATGATTTTGCAATTTCTGTCTGGGAATATGCCTGCCGGGGTAAAAGGACTGATTTCCCTGATCTTGACAGCTGTCCTCATTGTAAGGATAATGTTTCGACTGTTACAGCATGGATTTTATCACAGATACGCCCTCACTAATAATAACATTTTTACATCCCTATCTGCCGTCTTAAGTGTACTTCCTGTAGTAAAACTGTTTCTATTGTTCCTTCCTTTTTGCTTCCCTTTTTCAGCATACTGTTTTTACTTTTTGGTTAAGCTTAAGAATTTTTTCTGTTATCGTAAAATAATAGGGTATCACTAGTTAGATCAAGTTCAAATTTTTGTGTAAAAATCCCTCTGCTTAGAATCCAGGTGATTAATCACCACTGTTTATCTATGATACCGCCTCCGGCCCTTAAGGGGTCAAGGATACGCTGTCGCCGGACTTTGCCCGTCCTTGACCCCAAGGCCTCCAGCGGTTTTGAACAGTTACCGGTGGTGATAAAGTCTATCTTATTGGAATAACTTTTTCTCCTGAATTTTTTGAGGCTTCCTTCTGCCATTCAAAATATTCGGCTATGTCCAAGTATTTTTTACTCGAGGCCCATTTTTCATCTTGTTCCATTAGTAAAGCACCAATCAAGCGGATAGCCGATTCCCGATTAGGAAAGATCCTAATAACCCTTTCGCGCCGGCGGATTTCTTCGTTTAACCGTTCTAAACTATTGGTGGTACGAAGTCTTTTGCGATATCTTTCAGGTAGCTCTAAAACTGCTACAGCATCTTCAAAACCAGATTCTAAAATATCCATAGCCTTAGCCGCCTTAACTCTATACTCATCTAGTACCTGATTTAGTAACATTCTTGCGGTATCTGAATCTGGAGCTTCTAATATAGCTCTTACTTTGGT